>NZ_SCKY01000011.1:0-136956 GCF_004100315.1 Hydrotalea sp. AMD
ACGACGATACAAAAACAGGTGGAAGATCGAAAGAGTCTTTGCCTGGATTCAGCAGTTTCGACGTTGTCAAACAAGATTTGATTACTATGATGCTAATTTTCTCGGATTTGTACAATTAGCTTGTACAATTATATTATTAAGAAACTACTTTTGAGATACGCTCTAATTGTTTTTGAATCGTACCATAAATACCAGCTATTAAGAATTGACTTTACTTTAGTATTGGTAATTATTTTATTTTCTTTGTTTATCCACCAACAAGCCAATGCTATATTTAAACACTTGTCAGTAATTGCAACATTATTTTTTTTTGCATAATTAACTATTGCCTTATGTGATTTTAATATGTTATTTAGGGTTGATAATCTCATTTTTATTTATAATTTATTTGTTATTGTTTGATATTATTTGTTTCAATTCCTGTAATCGGTTTAGGTATGGTAAAAAGGTTTGTTTGCCTTTGTTCGCTTTCACAGTGGCAAGATGGCTTTCAATAAATGAGGAACAGTTGGTTATTGTGCTGCACCCGTTCAACTTTACAGAATGGGCTGGTAATTCAATGTTTGCAAAGTAGTTTTCAAGTTCGATAATATCCTGTTCCCAGCTTACGGTATTCGGTTGTTCAGGTTTACTGAAATAGTAAACGGGTTCGGGCTGTTCAAACGGTATTACCTCAACCAATGTTTGAACGGCTGGGGGTGGTTCGGTGGCTTCGGATTCAGGTAGGGCAAAGGCTTTGTAATTGAATCTTATTAAATAATCGGCAAGGTCAAGCCCTTGTTTCCTTTCTGCTTCAGTTGCTTTGCGTTCCAATAAATCGGAAACAGTAAATATTGTAATGTGTGAAAGTTCCTTTGCCCTGCTGCTCCATTTTTCAAACCCATTGAGGTCGGGAAATAGTGTAACAGTTCGCCCCTTTAGTATGCTGCATTTTTCAGCGTTAAGGTTGGTAAGACTGCCAACTGCAACCCAAATAAACTGGGGTAAATAAACGCTGGCAATAATAGCTGTTTTTTCGCTTTCAACTATAGCAACGGGTTTTGTTTTATCAATTAGTAAGTGTTCGCCAAATAAACATTGCCTTAACTCAAATTCGGGCTGTTTGAGGACTTTATGTACCCAGTTAATATGGTTGAACGGTTCTTTTACTCTTTTGCCTGTGGTGGGGCTGTAAAGCATTATTTTGCCCGTTCTTACTTTGCCCTGTGTATCTATTTGCCAAAATACCGTTGCACCGTTCCAATATTTTGAGGTGGCAATAAAATAACGACTTACTAATTCGCTGGCAACCCCAACCCCGAACAGGTTAATAAGGAACTTTACAAAGTTGTTCATTTGGTACGATGTGGGATTCAGGCTGTCTTTAAATACCTCAACGGGAATGAATGAAACGGGCTTTGGTTGAGGTGTAACAGGTCGAAGTTTGTATGCTTTGGGCTGGGGGGTATCAAACGAAATATTGTTATCCTGAAAATATTGTTTCGGGGTGTAGTGGTAACCGCAATTATTTTGACGGTTGCACCTACCAACGTTGGGGGATATGTGTTTGCCTGTTTCCGTATCAATGTATCTGGAAAAGGTTTTATCCCTTTGCTGGCAACTGGGGCAAGGGTAACGGGTATTCATTCCATTGTATGGTTCTAATATATATTTGCGTTCACTCATTTTTTACTTATTTTGGTAACATTAGTAACATTTAGTAACATTGGTAACAGGTGTTACTAAGTGTTACTACTGTTACTAATCCTGTTTGTAATCCGGCTAACTTTTACTTTAAAGCTATTAAACTTGCTTTCGTCCTTACATAACCGTTTTGCAATGGTATATGCTGTTATGCCGGGTTCAGCTTGTAATAATTCTTTGATACTGTTTTCTAATTCAGATTTTTCACTTTCACTAATTTGGATCAGGTGTTCCCGTTCTGTTCCGTAATTGAGAAACTCAAATTGTAAAAAATTAGAGGGCTTAGCTATTTGACAAATACAAACATATTCAGCATCGTAAATTTGTTCGGTGTTCCGCTGCTTAATCTGTTTCAGGTAGCGTAAATTTTTATCGATGTGGCTTTCACCGATTGAAAAGGAACTATCACAAAAGTTTATTAGCATCTTACTGCCTTGTAAATCATTTCGGGTTATGGGTTTTGATAAATCCCTTTTCGGTGTGTGTGCAAGTGCTAATATTGAAAGCCCGTATTTGTTCTTTAATGCTTTCAAATGTTTCATTAAGGGCAAAGCATCTTTAGCCTTTTCAGTTTCATTTTTGAGGTAAGTAATGTTATCAATGATTAAAACCTTTGCCCCTGTTTCGGTAATACTTCGTTCCAACGAATGGTTAAGGTAACCCTCAAAGGTTTGGTTTTCGGGTATTACTGCATCCGGGTTTATTTCAACCCGTATAAAGTTGTTATCAAAGCTGTAATGCTGTTTAAACTTTATTGAATATCGGTTTTCAAATTGTTTGTCGCTTAACTCAAAATCAAAATACAAAATCGGTTGCTTTGGTGTTTCCAATTTAAAGCCCACTATCTGTTCGCACCTGCTTATGCTATTACCAATTTGCACGGCTAAAATTGACTTACCTAAATTGGTATCGGCAAACAAAATACATAGTTCCCCTTCAAACCAAAATTCACCAAAAAGCATTTTTGGAATAGGTCGGGTTTTCGCCTGTTCAATCCAACGGCTGGCTGTTTTTACGGTGAACAGCCCTTTGTTTTCTTTGGCTTCATTGCCTTGCATTAAAAGCCTTTCAGCTTCGGTTTTAATATCCTCAACCCCGATACCGTATTTTTCAAATTCAAATTGAGGATAAAGTTCATTTAATTGCTTATCTTTGGGGCTGTTAAATATCTCATTAATCCCGTAATTCTTAGTATTCATAATCGGGGTTTTTTATTTGTGAGTATTTACGTAAGTTGCTGCCTGTATTTGCTTCTCCTGGTAACTTGTATTACTATTAGATAGCATCCAGGCTTCTAATTTTTCCCTGTCGAAAAAAATACGTTTCCCATTAGGTTTACTAAACGGCAAGATGCCGTTGGCAGTCATCTTATACACATACGATTTTGCATACCCTAAGTACTGGCATCCCTCTTCAAAGGTTAATACCCTTTTGTTTTGAAAATTCATATTAAATAAATTAAAAACTTAAAAAAATGAATAACCGGTCATCCTGTTAACGTAACGAAGATGGTAACAAAAGGAAGGGAAAATAATACTATTGGTAGAGTGTGTAGTTGATATGTAGTTGGTGTAGTTTGAAATACCTGTTATTATTCACTTTCAGGTAAATGAGCTGTTTTATTTTTATAACTACATGTTTATTTTCATGTAGTTGGTTTGGGGCTTTTAAAATGTGCTATTGCTTTTATCAAAATTTTATATCGTCCTTAGGCTTTTTCATCTCTATTATTTTGAAGTGCTCCAGCATCAATGTCCTTACCATTGTGGAAAAAACAGTTGCAGGTTTTTGTAAGATAGGTTTGGATGGCATTTTTAATGCAAGGCGATGAGCGTATTTTTTTCAAAAAATTGTAAGTCTTTAATAAAAGTGTTACTCTCTCTGCATCAAGTTGATATAGATACCCTTCAGGACAGCCAACCATAATTTATACATACCCTAAGGCAATACCCACAAACAAAAAGATAATTTTGAACTGCCTACAGCTACTCAGATTGTTTGGGCAGATGACAGGGAACAGCATACAACCAAAGTGAATGCCCGGTATTTGATTTTTAGGTAGCCAGTAATGGTATATAGGCTTTAAAACCCATCACCAACTACCGAAAATGTTTAACACATAATCTGCCAAATTGCCATTTGCTATAAAGTATTTGGATGATGTTATAAATTTCTATATATTTATTTTTTATAGATGTAGAACGCATAGATCCAGCAAGGCAAATAGCTAACGCATGGTTTAATTGTAAACAATAAGCTGTGGGTGAGGGCAGCGAAGCTATAGGTAAGAGTGACCAAAGAAGGGAAGAAGACATTCAATAAAGGTTGGCTTTACGAAAGCGTGTAAAAATGTATATGTATTGCGCAAAAATGATATAAGAAATTGAAAATCAATGCAACAATATTTTTTAACATAATAAAGCGGAACGCCTAAATATTCGTAAATAAGCGAGTTGGCTGTAATTTTCAATGACACTACCCGATAAAATAAATATTGCACTTGCGACACTCACTGCTTGTTATGTTTACTTAACTTATAGGCTATTACGTGTAGCATCAAAAACGAATGACACCAACCGAAATCTGTTGACAGAGCAGTTTAGATTGTCAAATTTTCCCATTTTGAATTTTGTGTCTTATTCCGAAGAAAACTTGAATTATCTAAAAATTCAAAACATTGGAAATACCCCATCATATGACATAGACATCTGGCTATTCCTTACAATAACAGATGAAGAAATAACGCCTGAGAACTATTTTGACACTTATGTCCCAGACAAGAATAAAAAATACATCAAGTTTGATAAAATAAAATATAGCGACAACTGGGGAATTTCTGACCGTGGCTGTTATCCAGTTTTAATTCCTAAAGCATCAATTCATATTCCTTTAAATTATCCACCTGTTGATGACTGGTTCTTTGATGTTTTGATACAATATCGAGATGTGTTAGGCAATAACTACTATCAGAGATTATTGTATAAGTCAAATCATCTTGACGGACAACCATATGTGGCAGACGAAATTGAGCCACCAATTCCTACCCTTATAGAAAGAATTGATTTCACAGATGAAAAGCTTGATGCGAAAAAACTAAATGAAGCATTTGCATGGTTGTACGAAAATTACAAAGCTTCCTTTTATGCTGACTCCTTAATTACAGGTCTGAACGTAGGACCAAGTTTAAAATGGAAAATTGCTTATGAATAAAACTACAGCCAACAGTTGAACCAACATTGCTTTGCGCAATGAGATGATGTTTTAACTTAGTGTTACTAAATTATTTATACAATGGAAAAAAAACAGTAACACCGTATGCAATTAATGCATTGCAGCGCACTTCAGATTTAATGGCATTAGGCCACTACAGTGAACTTACCCGTAAACATCTATGTTAGCAGAGGATGGTTAGACAAATATCCTTTACTGGTAGCTTAAACTTTACGACGCAACCGGCAGTGCGTGGTGATATTGACATGCCTCAACACAAAAAAATAAGTAAAAAAAGTAATCAATAGTTTGTATATTAGCTAACGCTTACAATGGACAACAGTTTCTAGACAGTCAAGAAATTGAGTTTGACGACCAAAATGACTTACTTGACAAAGTTCATCGAAAAGGTCTTGGTTACCATATAGTTGCTATGGCTTATGTTTGGAACAATTGGTTTGACGAAGCTTTTCGACTTGAAAGTAATTTTATGAGTAGAATGTATTGGCATTCATTTTCGGAAGGTATCGGACAATACTTAGAAATGCTAATCATAAAACAACAAACAGAACATTTGAAAATCTTATTTTCTGACATTGAGTTTAAATATGCTTTTTTGACACATTATGAAGTTTTCGTGTCGCTTTTAATCAACCCAGAATATACAATTACAAAAATGAATGAATTTGTTCCGTTAGTAAACAAAGTAAATGGACTCAATAAAACGTATGGCGACGGATACAAGTTTATTTGACAAAAAGGCGAACGCACAACATTGCATTGGCGTTATGTCGGCGGACAGATTAATGAACTTCAGCTTCAGCTATTTATCATTTTCAGTTCGAGCTGGACATTATTAATTTAGCTGTGGTTCTTATCTTCATCTTTTGTAATTTTATTCAGCATTAGTTATGGGCTGATGTTTTTCAAATTCCGCCACATCGCCAATGCGTGAACCGTTACCGGCAAGCATAAAGAACGAAACTAATGAAAATATCAAACATAAGAATAGAAAACTTTCGCTCAATAGAGACAACTAGTTTTGACCCGACAGACTTCAATATTTGCGTTGGGCAGAACAATTGCGGTAAGACAAATTTCTTTGAAGCAATTGAATTCTTTTTCAATGGTATTGGACGTAGTGGCAACATAAATGACCTAAAGTTTAAACGTGAAGTCGACAGAGAAATCTTAGTTGAATTGACTTTTACAGGAGTATTAGACGGTGCTGCCCAAATGCAACACGAAGGGAATAGAACGAAAATTGAGAATGTATTGAGCGGGAATGACGTTGTGACTGTAAGGCGTTCAAGTTCTAATCCGACAAAAAGAAAGGTTTTTGTAAACCGGCAAGAAGTTAATCCAGGAACAGGCTTTGACGCTGCATTAAATGATTTCCTTCCAAAATTTGAGTATGTAAATACTAAGCAATACTATGACAGTGTTGCAAAATATGGGAAGTCAACTCCCATCGGCATAATGCTATCAGGAGTATTGACAGCTATATTAGAAGAAAATGAAAAATATCAACAGTTTCAGGAAAAATTTAGAGAACTATTTGAAGATGATGATTCTCAAATTAAAGCAGAATTTGAAAACATAGGAAACTGTGTTAAAATTCATTTAGAAAAGCAATTCCCTGACTGCACAAAAGTTAAGTTTGAAGTTTCTGCACCCGTTTTTGATGACCTTTTAAAAAACTTTGAAACCACAGTTGACGATGGAATTGAAACCTCAGCAGAAGAAAAAGGCGATGGGATGCAGAGAGCTTTAATGCTTGCAATAATTCAGGCTTATGCAGACTTTAGAAAAGCTAACGAAGATTTAGGCAAGTCTTTTATTTTCTTCATTGACGAAGCAGAATTGCATTTACATCCGACAGCTCAAAGAAATTTAAAAAATGTGCTTCACCAACTCTCTACACATACAGACCAAGTTTTTATTAATACGCATTCATCTGTTTTTGTAGCTGACAACTACCCTCATCAAACAATTTTTAAAGTTGAGAAAAACAATGGAGCAACTTCAATAACACCAGTTTCTGATTTTGAAAAGCCTTATGTAGTTTTTGAATTACTTGGTGGCAGTCCAGCAGATTTATTACTTCCACGCAACTTCTTAATTGTTGAAGGTCAAAGTGAATTTGAACTATTAACAAGAGTAATTAGAAGATTCTATGCAGACCGACCGACAATTCAGATTATAAAAGCAAATGGAGACATTGACCAAGTTGTAAGAACGATTAACGCTATTGAAAAAGCATTCATACCCTTGGGTGCAAGTATTTACAGAGATAGAACTGTTATTCTTATTGACCAACCAAGTCAACAGACACAAGGCGGTGTAACACAGTTTTTACAGAAATATAACCATTTACAACAAAACAATCAATTCTTTCAACTTGGAGCAAGAGACATTGAACAATGTTACCCAGACCCACCAGACCAGACCTATGGCAATTGGAGAAAAACACAAGAAGAACTTGACGCTTTAAAACCAAACGGTGATAAGATAATTGATGGCAAAAAGAAAAAGCAACTTGCCAAACAGGTTGGTGAAAATATAAGTCAAAGTCAGTTTGAAAAAGACTTAGTAATTTGTTTTAATGCATTACAAAGATGTTGGGAATTGGCGTATTGACAGACATAAAAACAAGAATGCCAGCCGGTAACAGTAGTCAGGACTTCAGTTATTTTACTACACCCATTTCATAAGGTTGCTGATGAACCAATACGTAACGGATGCGATGGAGTAATTTTCGTGCGATCTTGATGATAACAGTCCGGCATTCCTTCCGTTTGATCTGCTCCTGGAAAAATAAAGCCATCGCAGGATCGACTCGTTTGGCTACCCATGCACTCTCCACAAGATCGCTTCTCAACTGCCGGTGTTTTCTCACTGTCAGCGATCCTCGGGTTTCGTTCTCTCCGCTACTATGTTCCATGGGCATAAGTCCTACAAAACTGTTAAGGTGATAGAATGTTTCAAAGCGCTTTACATCGCCTATTTCAACTAATAAGCTGGCGGCAGTTAACGGGCCAATACCGGGAATTGACCTTAGCAGATAATAGTTCTTTTTATAACGTTGCTCACGCATCATTTTCCTGATGGCATTGCTGATGCTTAACAGTTCTTTTCGCAGAAACTCCATTTGTGTGATCATAAAATCCAAAGCTGTTCGTCGGCTAATTTGTTTACAATCCAATGCCCGTAGCCATTTAATGAAGTTGTGACTCCAACTGGCTGTGTCATATTGTTCGGGGATATCGATGCCGGTAAAAGCGAGTAGTCCCTTGATCCTGTTCTTACACCGATTCAAATCGCTCCACAGCTTCTTTCGTTGCCTGAATAAGACACGGTCTGCCTCCTGTTGTTCGTCGGGAATATGGATACCTTTCAGTACGCCAGATTGCAATCGTAGCCCCAGATTACGTGCATCGCGTGGATCTGATTTATTCAAGGTGTCTTTTTGAGAACGGAGAATATCGGCCGGATTAACGACCATACATTCAACACCCAATTGTGTAAGCTGCCGTTGTATCCAGAAACCAAACTTTCCGGCTTCGTAAGTGGCTTTAAAAACAGCACCGGGGAAATGTTTGTGCAGGTAATCCACCATCACCTGAGGGCTTGGGTTCTGATGGATATTTCGAATGAAAAGATCATTCAAATAGATACCTAGGTTCCCTTAACTGCCTCAATAGCTTCTTTAAGGAGCTCTTTAGGTTACATGGAGACTTGGCAATAGTGGGGCTGACAGTAATAAACTCTACATTTGTAATTCTATTGAGCGTTTGTAAAAATGTTGGGCTGACGTTTTTCAAATGCCCCACCATCGCCAATACGTGAACCGTAAGCCGTCATTGTAAAACGACACACTACAACTTTTGAATGACTAATAAACTAAAAACCTTACTCAAAACATTTGCAGACTTTAAGGAAAGCGAACTTGACTGTATCCTTACTTTTTTCAAACCAAAGACTGCAAAGAAAAGTAGCATTTTACTACACGAAGGAAAAATTTGCAAAGAGTTTTACTTTATAAACACAGGCTGTATTCGAACACATTTTATTGACAAAAATGGTTATGAAAAAACAAGGTATGTAGTGCTTGACAATCAAATAGGAACTGCTTTAAAAAGTTTTATCACACAAAAACCATCTAGTGAATTTGTTGAAACCCTTGACGACACAGAATATTTAGCTATTTCTTATAACGACTTTTTTCAACTCAACAAAGAATTAGAAAATTGGAAACTCTTTTATCAAACCATTTTAGAAAGAGCCTACTCATTTCAAAATAGAAAAATTGAAGCCTTAATGACGCAAACTGCCAAACAACGCTACGAAGATTTAATGAAGCGAAACCCTGAATTAACTCAACGATTAAATAATAAAATCTTGGCTTCTTACCTTGATATGAGAGAAGAAACATTAAGCAGACTTAAAACCTCATAGCACGATTTTGACCTATATCAATGTTTGTTCATTTTGATAGTTGCAATTTTGCCATTCAAAAAATCATAAAAAATGAGCAATAAAAAAACAATCACAATCGGTGCAAACACCAACCAACCAATAACTATCAACCGTTTTGGTTATGGCACAATCAGACTTACTGGCGACTTCGTTTGGGGTGAACCCAAAAGCAGAACCGAAGCATTACAAATTCTTAAAACGGCAGTAAACAAAGGCATACAATTTATAGACACAGCCGATTTCTATGGCGAAGATGTTACTAACCGACTTATTGTAGAAGCCTTATATCCCTTCCAAACCGACTTGGTAATTTGCACCAAAGTAGGTACTTCAAGAGGTGCTGATAAAAGTTGGACAGTTTTTAATAGCCCAGAAAATTTAAGAACAAGCATTGAAAATAACCTTCGCACTTTAAAAATTGAGCAATTGAAATTGGTACACTTACGAATTATGCCGAATACGAAAACACCTTTTGCAGAGCAACTACAAGCAATGTTTGAAATGCAAAAAGAGGGAAAAATTTTGCACTTTGGATTAAGTAATGTAAGCCGAGATGAGTTAACAGAAGCACTTACATCGGGACAAATTGCAAGTGTAGAAAATGCTTTTGGCTATGGACAACGAACTTCATTTAAAGCGCATTATCAAGAATACAGAGGCATGCAGGAGGTAATGAACATTTGTATCGAAAACAAAATTACGATGATACCATTTTGGTCATTGCAAAATTCATTGCCAAAAAATGATGACAAAATTTCTTTAATTGCCGAAAAATACAACGCAACACCTGCACAAATAAATTTAGCTTGGCTTTTGCATTACAACGACCTGTTTTTACCAATACCAGGGACATCAAAACTTAAACATTTGGAAGAAAACGTAAAAGCAATGGACATTTCATTAAGCGAAGATGATATGAAATATTTAGGATAAATTAGCACATAGAACAAACAACGAACGGCTAACATGAACTGTGCAAAAGTCGGGCTGAAGAATATCGCCCATCAACTGTAGGAATTCTATTCAGCTTTTGTAATTTGGCTTCTGCTAATCGAGTCTTTAGTGGCCAAGCCAGCAGTGGGATCACGGATGGCCCAACCTTCGCAAAGCCTTTAACGTTAGGCGTTATTTATGGACAACATCATTCGACCAACCATAGCAGAGATAAAAGCAAGGATTTCAGAAATTGAAAACTTGAATTTGTTAGAAGCAGATATAGATAATATTAAAGAGCTTCTAAAACTTCTCTTTACTGGATATGCATTATCAACTCCAGTTTTTGACCCGGGCTTGATTTTATTTCGAGGTATAAAATACTCTGACAAGCCATCAAACATTTCATTTTTATCCTACAGAAAAGTTGGTGCTGCTCAAGGTAGAGCAAACAGGCAAAATGAGCCCTTATTTTATTGTGCCACTATGAGAGAAATTCCGTTTTTTGAACTTGATGTAAAGCCAGGTGATAAATTGGTTATTTCTAAATGGAAGACTGCTACGCGTTTATTAGTCAATAATATTGGTTACACAAAAGAAGTTTTTAAAGATTTAAGTTCGAACAGGGAAAATCAAGAGTGGAACAAAAGTGAAAAGCTGCATCCTGAAATAACGAAAGAAGAAAATGTTTTAGTTCAAAATTTCCTTGCAAGTCGTTTTAGCCAACCAGTTCCTAAAGACAAAACTGAACTCTATAAATTGACAATAGCTATTGCTGAAAAGCATTATATCGCTGACATATTTCAAGGTCTTTTATATCCTACGATACCAATGAAAGCCAATGGTGATAACTTTGCACTAAGACCTTCATTTATTGAAAGCGGCGGACTTGAGTTTGTAGAAGCTGAATGGATTGAGATTACAAAAGAATACGACTTCAAATATGACATTAATGTTTTAGATTGGGCTAATTCTGTTTCTCAAAAAGGAGAAGTTGAATGGAAGGGTAGGCTACCCCAATGGACGATTCCTGAAGGTGAGGAATTATTTTTTTTCGATAGAAAATGGCAAACAAATCGCTAGAAACAGAGATGGAGAAATAGTTGAGCCACATTAAACAACGCCTAACAACTAAGGCTTCGTTGGGTGCGTAGCGCCAACAATGAAGCCGCCTGTTGAACGAAACCGGTAAATTATGCGGGTGTTTATTGATTATGGAGTTATCGTTTTGCTACTGTGTTGCTGTAATTGAAAATCGGGGGGGTATTATTTTTTTCAATTCTTTGTTTACTGCTGTGTGCCTTTGCTTTGCCTGATGTGTAATATTTTTCTATCGAAGTCTAAGTCCTGCAAAGCAATACTCCTTACTTCCATGCACCTTAAACCTGTATTAGCCCCCTAAAAGGCTGGAGATATGTATAGAAATAGATTGACTTATTAAAAAGTCACTAAATTTTAAAAATATGAGTATCATCAACAGAAAATGGAGTGAGGCACAAAAGTTGTAAATCATCCAGGAAGTAGAAATGTATGGCTTGCAAGAAACGCTACGCAGGTACAATTTATCTCAATCACTTTTTTATAAATAGCGAAGATGGTAACAAAAGGAAGAGAAAATACTATTGATGGTCTGTGTAGTTGCTTAGTTAGTGTGGCGTGAAATGCCTTATATCGTTGATTTTATATCACATGAACAGCTTTATTTTTATAACTACATGTTTATTTTCCTGTAGTTGGTTTGGGGCTTTTAAGATGTGCTATTGCTTGTAGCAAATATTTGTATCGTTCTTTGTTTTTTACAACTCTATTATTATTTCCAAGTTTTTTAGCATCAATGTCATTACCCTCATAAGAAAAACATTTGCAGGCGATTTTGTAAATGCCCATTTTCTTTTTGCAAACTGCTTCACTTCCCTTTTCTTTTAAGTTGTTGTGCAAAAGAAAAATAAATCTTGCAAGTTCATTCAGATCACCTTCCCATGATATTTTTTCTTTTACTCCCCCTTTTATATTGAACAAACTATTGAAAACACTTTTTGTGGTAGCTTTATCTATAAAATTATTGTTCCGCAGCACATTATAACAACTTTCTGTATCAACATTGGCAAGTAATTCAAAATAATTTTGTATTGGAATTGCATCTTCTTCCAGTTTATCTATTTCATTAAAATATGGTTCAAACACTCTATAAATGATAGTTCCAAAATAACCGATAGAATTTTTAAGTAATTCCACATATCTCTCTATGTAAATAGGTTTTATAGAATTATCGTCTGTTTTAATTTCATGTAGTACAACTTTTGGAAATGGTTCATCATAAGATTTATTAAATTCATCAGCCCAACTTCTTCTATCATAACAAAGTTCTTTATAAAAATTACTTCGCTGTTCCTTGTTTAATACTCTGACATATGTTTGTAATGTTTTAATAGTTTTTATTCTATTTTTATTCAAAAAATATGTATCCATTTCTTTTGCGTGGGTAGTTAATTTTGCGATTACATTATTTCGCTCTGATTCTATTAAAATCTCATCCTTTTTAAGTTTATTAAAAAAATTAACGAGCGTAAAGTGAAATTCAGGAATTGCACTTAGTATATTTTTAATAACATTAACTTCACCTTCCATTATTATAATTTTAAATAATAAATAATCACTTTGTTATAAATCAAAATTGATTTTGTCTGTTGCTACTTGTTTCATTGCTTCTGCTGCTTTTACATACCGTTGTGTATGCTTCAAGCTGGTATGTCCTAAAAGTTTTGAGGCGGTTAAAACATCTACCTCATTAAATATTAAGTTCGTACCAAAGCTATGCCTTCCATTATGCCAGGTTATTGCTTTTTGAATTTTAGCACGTTTTACCCATGCCTTTAATGTTTTGTTCGCTCCATTGGCAGTTGGTAATACAAAAACATCTTTATCCGGGTTTTCAGCTTTACCTAAAAGTTTGATGGCTGTTTCATTTAAAGGGGTTGTAACAGATTCTCCTGTTTTACTTTGTGTTACTTCCATTTGTTTACTATCAATCTTTATGTTTTTCCATTTTAAAGTCTTTATATCGCACCAACGTAACCCGGTAACACAAGTAAATAAAAAAGCCCTTCTCACTTCGCTGCTTTCAGTAGGGGTTGCACTCAATATTTTTAATTCCTCCAGCGTTAAGGTATCTTTCTTTTTTGCCTTGCCTTTTACTTTACGTTCTACAAAATCCAGTACATTTTCTTTCATTAATTTTTTACGATAAGCCTGTTTAATCATTTTCTTAAAGCGGCTGTAGTATGACGCTGCACCTTCACCGGTGCTATTAGCTTCTAAGTAATCTATAAAATCCTCAATAATTAATGCAGTAAGGTTGCCAAAGGTTAAACCGGGCTTTTTTATTTCAATTAAATAATCAGCAAAACGATTGAGTGCTCCCTGCATATTTCGTTTATCTTTTTTTGTGTAGCCATCAATAAAAGTCTGCATCCACGCTGTAATGATTGTTTTTTTACCTGCATCACTAACCATGTTGTAATTATTAGCTTCTAATTCGGCTGCCCTTGCCGCCTTGATAGCTTCGGCCTGTTGCATCAGTTTTTTGTTTTCTTCACGGTCACCTATATTAGAAACCTTTGAAAGTTTAAGATTTGTAAGTGTTTCAATTTTGCGCTGCCCATTATTATAAATATCTAATCTTAATGAAATGCTGCCATCGGCATTTTTGCGCTTTCTTAGTATTACACTCATTTTTCCTTTGGTTTGATGTTAGTTTCTCTAAGGTATGAATTTTAAATGAAATTGTGTACCTGAGGTACAATAGAGGTACAAAAAAAGAGAAATAAATGATAAATTAAAAGAAATGAAAAGAAAGGAAAAACGTTAAAATCCATACTGGTATTGATTTTTAGGGCATAAAAAAACCACCTTAAAAAGGTGGTTTAGTGCCCAGAACAGGAATCGAACCTGCACTACCTTGCGATAACCAGATTTTGAGTCTGGCGCGTCTACCAGTTCCGCCATCTGGGCTTGGGGCTGCAATATTAAGGCATCCTGTTTAATACACCAAAATGCTGCAGGGTATTTTCTGGTTTTAAATAAAAATTTTGAAGCGTTCGTAACAACTTTTAGTTAATGCCTCTCTATCGTCGGGGTGTGCAATATCCACTAGTAATTTTGCCCGCTGCCTTAAATTTTTGCCATATAAGTAAGCCACACCGTACTCTGTTACTACATAATGAATATGGCCCCTAGTAGTAACAACACCTGCACTTTCTCTTAAATGAGGGGTAATTCTGGAAATACCTTTTTTAGTACGGCTGGTTAGAGCAATAATGGGTTTACCTCCTTCACTTAAAGCGGCTCCACGCATAAAATCCATTTGCCCGCCAATACCACTGTATTGAAATGGCCCAATACTATCGGCGCAAACCTGTCCGGTAATATCTACTTCAATGGCGCTGTTAATGGCTATTACTTTATTGTTTCTTCTAATTACGTGTGGGTCGTTTACATAATCAATATCTAAAAAAGCAAAAGCAGGGTTATCATTTACATAATCATACAATCTTTTGGTACCAATGGCAAAACTGGTTACGTTTTTATTGGGATGAATTTTTTTGAATTTATTATTGATAATATCCTTTTCCATTAAATCAATTACCCCATCACTGCACATTTCTGTGTGCAGGCCTAAATTTTTATGATTGTGTAAAGCTTTTAAAACAGCATCAGGTATGGTACCAATACCTAATTGTAATGTACTGCCATCGTCTATCATTTCGGCAATATATTTTCCTATCTGCAATTCTTCTTTACCCGATTTGCTGCCATAATCTACTTCAGGTAATTGCTCTTCATGATATACCATTTTGGTAATATGGCTTACATGCAGCAATCCATCACCGTGGGTACGTGGCATATAGGGATTTACCTGTGCAATAATGTATTTGGCCGTATTTACAGCAGTGCGTGCTATATCAACCGATAAGCCTAAAGTACAGTAACCGTGTTCGTCGGGTAGCGATACCTGCACAATGGCAACATCAATTGGTAATACATTTTTTTTAAATAAGTCCGGAATGTCACTTAAAAATGCAGGAACAAAATCAGCACGTCCGCTATTCACGGCTTCGCGAACAGAGGCAGATACAAACAAACAGTTGATATGAAATGCTTTTTGATATTCGGGCTTGTCAATTTCAATACTACCCTGAACAGTAATAAATACCGTTTCTACATTTTCTAATCGTGGTGCTTCTTTTGCCAGCTCTCTCAATAAAAATAAGGGTGTACATGCACTGCCCTGAATAAAAACACGCTGGTTGCTCTGTATAACCGATAAAGCTTCTGTTGCACTTACATATTGAATAGGATACATGTTTTTCAGCAAAGTAACATTTGTTTTGCTGCCTGAAAAATGATTTTTGTTAGGTTAGCTGTACATTGAACATACTTAATTGAACAGGATGGTATGGTTTACTTATTGATAGAATTGCTATAATAATTGTGTTTTGCCCTATTAGATTTTTCCTCTAAAACCAATCATGTATTCTTTTTTATTTATAAGTATAGAAAATTTGTGGTTTGGAAATTGGAATAATATAGTATGCATTATTTGTAGTGAATAAAATACCTTTATGTTTCAAATAGTAGCCGTATGATCAAGATTGGCCTGATTAAAGAAGGGAAAATTCCTGCTGATAGTCGCGTGGCTTTAATACCTGCTCAATGTAAATGGATGATGCAACACTTTCCTGATATTGCTATTGTTGTTCAGTCTTCTTCCAATCGTTGTTTTTCCGATGATGAATACCGAAGAGCCGGAATAAAGGTTACAGAAGATGTTACAGATTGTGATATTTTGCTGGGCATTAAAGAAGTGCCTAAAGCGGATCTTATTCCCAATAAAGTGTATCTTTTTTTTTCACATACCCGAAAGAAGCAACCCTATAACCGTGCTTTGTTTCATGAAATGATAAACAAAAAAATTACATTAATTGATTATGAATGTTTAGAACATGAAGATGGGCAACGAATTATAGGATTTGGATTTTTTGCCGGTATTGTTGGTGCCCACAACGGCATGATGTGTTACGGAAAAAGAACCGGCCTTTTTCATTTAGGCCGGGTATATGAAGTAAAAGATTACCGCTCTCTCATTCATCATTATTTTGGATTGAAATTACCCAACATCAAAATTGCTGTTACCGGCAGTGGAAGAGTGGCGCATGGTATTATTGAAGTAATGAATTTATTGGGTGTTACCGAGGTTGAGCCCGATGAGTATTTAGAAAAAAAATTTACATATCCGGTTTATGTGCAATTAAAAGGGGCCGACTTATTTACCCATAAATATTTAAAAACATATCAGCGTGAACATTTTCATACCAATGCAAAAGATTACAGAAGCAGGTTTTTACCTTATGCACACTGTACTGATATTTTGATGAATGGTATATTTTGGACAGAAGAAATGCCAAGGTTGTTTGAATTAACAGATATTGATGAACATTTTGCCATACAAACCATTTCTGACATAACCGACGATGCACATGGCTCTGTACCCATTAATTTAGGTGATCAAACCATTGAAGATCCTGTTTATGGAGTTGACAGAGTGAGCTTTACCAAAACCAAACCTTACTTACCCGATAGCATTGACGTAATTGCTGTTGGAAATTTACCCAATGAGTTACCCCGCGATGCCAGCCGTTATTTTGGTGAACAACTCATGAAACATGTATTACCCGATTTACTCAGCTCAGGTAGTAATATGATTGAAAGGGCTACTATTTTAAAGAATGGGCAACTAACACAAGCCTTTTCCTATTTATCTGATTATGCAGCCGGGTAAATTTTATTTAAAGAAACTGATAATAATCTTTTAATAATGCCGTAAAAGGTTCACTGTATGCATTATTGAGTTCTTTGATTGTTAACATTTCTTCTAACAAAGTAGGAGTTGGTGCTTTCGAAAAAATACAGATGGTTCTAAAAATATGGTGTTTAGGACTGGGTTTTACATCTAATTTATATTCTAAATAAAAATTATTTTGATGTGCCATTGCAATAAATGATGTGGTGCGCTGATAGGGCAAAAGCAATGCAAACCTTCCTTGTTGATTTAAAAATTGATTGCAAATGGGAAGTAAATCCTGCAGCCGAAGTTGTTCACTATGCATGGCTATGTTTTTGTTAACCTGTGGGCTTTTCAGGCTTTTTTCATAAAAAGGTGGATTACAAACCAGCCATTCATAAGTGGTTGCCGGTTGTAACTGTATTACATTACCTTTTATAACTGTTAAGCGTTGGTACCATGGCGATGTTGAAAAATTTTCTTTTGCCTGCATGGCTGCACCTTCATCTATTTCATAGGCATGAATAATTGCCTCATTTTTTTGCGCAATCATTAAACTCAACAGTCCTGTTCCAGTTCCAATATCGGCAATAGTTTTAGCCGGATTATTCGATATATATTGTGCCATAAAAGCCCCAAACAGGCAGGCATCGGTACATGTCTTCATGGCACATTTATCTTGTGCAATTCGAAATTGTTTAAATGAAAAATAGGAATTAGACATAATTTGAATAGGAGATAGCTATCAATAAAAGATAGGATATATTGGTATCATTTCTTGGAAAGCTTTTTGCACAAATTGCCTGGTAGGGTTGCAGGTACAGATGGGTTGGGTGAAATAAAACATCATGAATAGCATTTTAATTCAATATACGATAAATTTTAAGATTTGGCCGCATTGCATAAAAAAATCTCATTGTAGGTGAAGCAATGAGATTTTTTTTTCGATGAAAATTGGTGTAAGATTTATTTTTCTGCAACTAAACCTGCTTTTAAATATTCATTGTTTAGGCGAGCAATATTAGTGAGCGAAATTTCTTTCGGGCAGGCAGCTTCGCAGGCACCTGTATTGGTGCAGGAACCAAAACCCTCTTTATCCATTTGTGTAATCATATTGATTACACGATGATGGCGTTCAGGATCTCCTTGCGGTAAAAGCGCCAAATGCGATACTTTGGCTGAAACAAACAGCATAGCACTGCTGTTTTTGCACGCAGCCACACAAGCACCGCAGCCAATACACATGGCGGCGGCAAAGGCATTATCAGCATTATCTTTATCTACTAATATTGCATTCCCGTCTACTGCATTCCCGGTATTCACTGAAATGTATCCACCGGCCTGTATAATTCTGTCGAATGCAGAACGGTCAACCATTAAGTCTTTAATTACAGGAAAAGCATTGGCTCTCCAAGGCTCTACTACAATTGTGTCTTCATTTTGAAAGGCACGCATGTGCAATTGGCAGGTAGTATTGGCCTGCCACGGACCATGTGGTTTACCATTAATATACATTGAACACATACCACAAATACCTTCGCGACAATCATGGTCAAATGCAATCGGGTCTTCACCTGCCCGAATCAGTTGTTCGTTCAGTACATCAAACATTTCCAAAAAACTCATTTCCGAAGAAATGTTTTCTACCCGATACATTTTAAAACTACCCTTTGCATTTTTGTCTTTTTGTTTCCAAACTTTTAAGTTCAGATTCATGGTATAGTGTTCCATATAAAAAAATTAAAATCTTAAAAAAATAGGATTCAGTTATTTATTTGTAATTTCTTTGGGTGGGTTTAATTACATCGTACTGTAAAGGTTCTTTGTGTAATTCCCAGTTGTGTTCACCTTTGTATTCCCAGGCAGCTACATACATATAATTCGCATCATCTCTTAATGCTTCACCATCGGGTGTTTGGTATTCTTCCCTGAAATGTCCGCCACAACTTTCATTTCTGTTTAATGCATCTATGCACATTAATTCACCTAATTCAATAAAATCGGCAACGCGGCCCGCCTTATCTAATTCTGTATTCAGTTCATTAATGCCGCCGGGTATTTTAACGTCACTCCAAAATTCTTTTTTGAGCTGTTGTATTTCGGTAATGGCTTGTTGTAAACCATTGGCATTTCTGGCCATACCACATTTGTCCCACATAATTTTACCGAGGCGTTTATGAAAACTTTCTACAGTTTGTGTACCCTGAATACTCATCAGGCTTTCTAATCTTTCCTGTACCTTTTTTTCTGCGGTTTGAAAAGCTTCATGATTGGTTGAAATAGGTTTGTTGTAAATTTCGTCTGCCAGATAGTTTCCAATGGTGTAGGGTATTACAAAATAACCATCGGCAAGGCCCTGCATTAAGGCACTGGCACCTAAGCGGTTGGCACCGTGATCAGAGAAGTTAGCTTCACCCAATGCATATAATCCTTTTACAGTAGTCATTAATTCATAATCAACCCACAAGCCACCCATGGTATAGTGTACTGCAGGGTAGATGCGCATGGGAACTTCATAAGGATTTTCGCCGGTAATTTTTTCATACATATCGAAAAGATTACCATATTTTTCTTTTACTACCTGTTTGCCGAGTGATATAATTTGCTCTTTTGAAGGATTATCGATACCGTGAATACCTGCTTCTGTTGTACCATATCTTTCAAAAGCGGCACTAAAGTCAAGATAAACTGCTTGTTTAGAAGAGCCTACACCGTATCCTTCATCACATCTTTCTTTTGCAGCTCTGGAAGCCACATCACGAGGTACCAGATTACCAAATGCAGGATATCTTCTTTCTAAATAATAATCTCTTTCTTCTTCAGGTATCTGGCTGGCTTTACGCGTATCTCCTTTTTGTTTGGGAACCCATATACGGCCATCATTTCTTAATGATTCGCTCATTAAGGTTAATTTACTTTGATGATCGCCGGTTACGGGAATACAGGTAGGATGTATTTGTGTAAAACAGGGATTGCCAAATAATGCGCCATTTTTATGCGCTTTCCAGGCGGCAGTTACATTGCTACCCATTGCGTTGGTCGACAAATAAAACACGTTACCATAACCTCCACTACACAATAGTACCGCATGGCCGAAATGTCTTTCTAATTTTCCGGAAATCAAATCTCTTGCAATAATACCTCTTGCTTTCCCATCAATTACCACAATTTCCTGCATTTCATGGCGGGCATACATTTTTACATTGCCCAATGCCACCTGGCGTTCTAAAGCCTGATAGGCACCAATGAGTAATTGCTGACCGGTTTGCCCTGCAGCGTAAAAAGTTCTTTGTACTTGCACACCGCCAAATGAACGGTTGCTTAACACACCACCATATTCCCTGGCAAAGGGTACGCCTTGTGCCACACACTGATCAATAATATTGGCACTTACTTCGGCAAGGCGGTATACGTTGGCTTCTCGGCTGCGGTAATCGCCACCTTTTACAGTATCATAAAATAAACGAAAAACACTGTCACCATCATTTTGGTAATTCTTGGCCGCATTAATTCCACCCTGTGCAGCAATAGAATGTGCTCTACGCGGACTATCTTGAAAGCAGAAAGCTTTTACTTTATAACCCAATTCGCCCAAACTGGCAGCAGCACTGGCTCCGGCTAAACCGGTACCTACTACAATAATTTCTAACTTCCGTTTGTTGGCGGGGTTTACCAATTTGCAATGTCCTTTATAATCGGTCCATTTATGTTCTAAAGCGCCGGCAGGAATTTTTGATTCTAACATGGTACTACTTTTTTGTAGATTAAAATTGGTATTTTTTATAAAGGAAAACTTCTTTTGTTGAATGAAGCGGTTCCTTTTTGCTATTATATTTTTTCAATCAGCTAATTAAATGAAAATAAAAACTAATTGGCATCAATGCGAAAATGGCAGGAATCACAATGGCAAAACCATACCCAAATGAAGTGAGCATTTGCTGGTATCTTTTATTGTGTACACCTAAAGTTTTAAATGCACTTTGAAAGCCATGTGCTAAGTGGTAACCTAAGCTAATGCAGCAAATTACATAGAATATAACTACCCATAACTGCGAAAAAGTATCACGCATGAGTGCATATAAATTATGCACCTGCAACCCATTGGGCAGTGTTACTTCTTCTACACCGGTAAATCTGGAGGGTATCCAAAACTGTTTCCAGTGTACGATAAAAAACAATAAAAGTATGGTTCCTAAAATAGCCATACTGCGGCTGTACCACTTACTACCTCGGTTACCATATGCAATGGCATAACCTACTTTACGTTTACTACGGTTACCCGCTTCTAAAACATAACCCTGAATAATGTGGAGAAATATAAAAATGAACAAACCAATTTCTAAAATTCGGGGTACAATATTGCTACCCATAAAATTAGCTGCTCGGTTAAACATAATACCGCCATCATCTGCCCAAATACAGGCATTTAAACCGGCATGCACTACTAAAAACAAAATCAGGAAAACCCCTGTTAAACCCATTACTAATTTTTTTCCTACCGAAGAGGTAAACACTTGCTTCCAGGTCATATAGCAGAATTGAAGTTGAAAAAAAAATCTTTGCAAAAATACAATTCACAGCAATGCTATAACAAAATGATTTTTTTATTTTTTGCAAAATGCATTTATTCAAATAACAGTATTTGTTGGTATTTGTTGATGTATAGAAGCGAAGAATGCCATTTTTACTGCATTTTAATGATGTAAACACAACCTTTGTTTAACAATTTGAAATTTTATTTGCTTTGAAAAAAATATGCCCGGCTTTATTGTAGTAATTTAAATTCAGTTCATTGTTGAATTATTGCGCTCATCCTTATTAATATACGCTGAACCAATAATTTGAAAAAATGTGAAATAACACATTACATTTGGTTTATGATAAAATTGCTCACCATTATCTGGAACAGTTTTAAAATGGCTCTTCAGGAATTAAGGGTAAATAAGTTGCGTACTTTTTTGTCGTTATTCGGTATCACCATCGGTATTTTTTGCATTATTGGCGTATTGGCTACGGTAGATAGTTTAAAACGAAAGGTAAAAGGGGAGGTGCAAACCTTAGGTAATAATACTATTTATATTGATAAATGGGAATATGGCGGGGGCGGAGAGTATCCCTGGTGGAAGTTCGTAAAACGGCCAACTCCAACTTATGATGAAATGAAGTTTATTCAGGCTAAAAGCAAGTTGGCTGATGCAATGGCATTTTTTGCCTCGCAAAATGCAACTTTATCGTATGGTGACAATAGTTTAACCAATACAAACATTTACAGTGTTACAGAAGATTTTAATAAAATACAATCTATTAACGTTGCGGTTGGACGTTACATTAGCGATTACGATTTTACCTATGGCACCAATGCCACAGTAATTGGCAATAAAGTAGCTGAAGAATTGTTTGGCAATGCTGAAAAAGCAATTGGTAAAGAAATAGATTTTAACCACCACAAAGCCATCATTGTAGGTGTGCTGGAAAAGCAGGGCAATAGTTTATTGGGCGGATTTAATTATGATGATTGTATTTTATTACCTTATCGGTATTTTGCTTCTATTTACAATATTAAACAAAGCAGCCCTTTTATTATGGTGCAGGCAAAAAACAATATTGCTACAGCCAGTTTATCTGATGAGTTGAAGGGCATTATGCGGCAACAACGGAAGTTAAGTCCGCAGCAGGAAGATAATTTTGCTTTGAATGATGTGAATTTGTTGGGTAATTCTTTAAACGGATTGTTTGGTTCGTTGAATTTGGGCGGATGGGCTATAGCCGGTTTAAGTTTATTGGTGGGCGCTTTTGGTGTAGCCAATATTATGTTTGTAACCGTTCGGGAACGTACCAGCCAAATTGGATTAAAAAAAGCCATTGGTGCCAAAAAACGCACTATTTTAACCGAGTTTTTGTTAGAAAGTGCATTTTTATGTGTGATTGGCGGATTACTCGGTTTGTTTTTGGTTTGGATACTTACCATGGCACTGAGTAAGGTGTTACCTTTTCCTATTTTTATAGCACCCAACATCATTGTATTGGCATTGAGTATTTGTATTGTATTGGGAATTTTATCGGGTATTATTCCGGCCTCTATTGCCGCAAAAATGGATCCTGTTGTGGCCATACGAAGCAAATAGCCTGTACTTTTGCCAAAATTTTTATCTGTGTCTGTTTCTATTTTAGCTATTGAATCTTCCTGCGATGAAACCTCAGCCGCAGTTTGTACTGATGGAATTATTCTGTCTAATTTTATTGCCAATCAATCCATACATGCACAATATGGTGGCGTGGTTCCTGAATTGGCCAGCCGTGCACACATGCAAAATATTGTACCTGTTGTAGAAGCTTCATTGAAAAAAGCGCAAATACAGTTAGCTGACATCGATGCCATTGCATTTACACAGGCGCCGGGTTTATTGGGTAGTTTGCTGGTAGGTGCCCAATTTGCCAAATCGCTGGCATTGGGTTTAAATAAACCGTTAATTGCAGTACACCATATGCAGGCGCATGTTCTGGCCAATTTAATTGGTGAAAGAAAACCGGGTTTTCCATTTTTATGTTTAACGGTAAGTGGGGGACATACACAAATTGTGTTGGCGCATAGCCCTTTGCATTTAGAAGTGTTAGGTGAAACCATTGATGATGCGGCGGGCGAAGCCTTTGATAAAACCGCCAAATTATTAGGCCTGCCCTATCCCGGCGGTCCTTTAGTAGATAAACATGCGCAAACCGGTAATGCAACCGCTTTTAAGTTTGCCGAACCACAGGTGCCCGGCCTCAATTTTTCTTTTAGCGGGTTAAAAACATCCGTTCTTTATTTTCTGCAGAAGCAGTCACCTGAATTTGTTGCCAATCATTTGAACGATTTATGTGCTTCTATTCAGGCTACCATTATTAAAATATTATTACAAAAATTGAAATTAGCAGCTCACCAAACCGGCATCAGGCAATTATGCATAGCCGGCGGTGTTAGTGCCAATAAAGGCCTGCGTACTGCATTTGAAATGATGGGAAAACAAAACGGGTGGGATACTTTTATACCGGCATTTGAATATTGTACCGATAATGCAGGCATGATTGCTATAACTGCCTATTACAAATTTCAGGCAGAACAGTTTTCCGATTTAAGTGTTTCTCCATCGGCCCGGGCAAACTGGTAAATGAAAATATTTTTAAAGAAAATAAAAAAATATTTTTTGTTAACTAAAAAAATTAGTATTTTGCGGCTAAAATCATTAGTTTATGAGTTTTGCCGGAAAAAATTTAAGATACCTCCGCAAATTAAGAGGCTATACTCAGGAAGAATTTGCACAGAAATTAGGTGTAAAACGTTCCTTAATTGGTGCATATGAAGAAGAAAGAGCCGAACCAAAATTAGAAGTGCTGGAAGATGTAGCACAATTGTTTAAACTAAGTTTGGATGAATTACTCTTAAAAGAATTATCCGCTGCAAAAGGAAGCAGTTATCTGGAGCAAAGAAGAAAATTAAAAATGGCATCCTCGGGTTCTGCTATCATCTCTTTTGTTCCGGTAAAAGCTGCAGCCGGTTATTTAGCCGGTTATGCAGATACCGATTTTTTAGACGAACTCAACACGTTTACCCTACCCATGCTGGCGCCCGGCCAATATCGTGCATTTGAAATAATTGGTGATAGCATGTTGCCTACACCCAGCGGCAGTGTAATTGTTGGGGAAAAAGTAGAGGATATTGAAGAAGTAAAATCCAGCAATACTTATGTGGTACTGTCTAAACAAGATGGTATTGTTTACAAAAGAATTTTAAAAAATAACCGTGCCAAAAATAAATTAACGCTGGTGAGCGATAATCCAATATATGAACCCTATGCAGTAGCTACGGATGATATTCTGGAAGTATGGAAAGCATTGTTTATTTTACAAAAAGCCAATACGGTGCAGCGCTGGGATGTAAATCAGTTGGCAGGTATGGTGAATAATTTACAGGCACAGGTTTCTACTTTAAAAAAGAAACTGAATTAGGCTTGGATATTGGATAATGATGGATGATTTTTATGAATGAAAGAAGCTGTTCTTTTTAGAACGGCTTTTTTATTTGTATTTGTTACATCACTCATTATTTGCCATTCATCCTAAAATTGTACTCTGCGCTTTTCATTTCTATTTAGTTTTGGAGTGAAGGAGTATGAACCCATGCAAGGAAAAATTACATTATTCTTATTTTTATTGTTCATCAATTTTACCATTCAGGCACAGGTAAAACAGGTAAAGGCATTTAGAACGCAACATTCCATAAAAATTGACGGTATTTTAAATGAACCGGAATGGACTGCAGCAGAGGCAGCCACCAATTTTATTATTACACAACCAGAATTTGGGTTGCCTGCATCTAAAAATACAGTTGTAAAAATTATATACGATAATTCGGCTATTTATATTGCTGCATATTTGTATGATGATCCAAAACTGATAAGAAGACAATTCACCTTACGGGATGGAGAACAAAGGCAGGATGTGGATGTATTTGCAGTTTCTTTTGATACCTATCATGATGGCCAAAATGCATTCATGTTTAGTGTAACGGCTGCTAATGTGCAAAGTGACGCGAAGCTTTCAGGAAACAATACTTTCAATAATGGGGTGGATTACAATTGGGATGCTGTTTGGGATAGCCATGTAAGTATTGTTGCTGATGGCTGGATTGTAGAAATGAAAATTCCATACATGAGTCTTCGTTTTGCAAAGAAAGAGGTACAGGAATGGGGTATTAATTTTTACCGGTCTATTCGCCGGCTGAATGAATCCAGTTATTGGAATAAAGTAAGTCCAACCGTTTCCGGATTAGTGAATCAATTTGGATTATTAACCGGATTAGAAAGTTTAGAACCCCCGTTGCGGTTGTCGTTTCTGCCTTACATTTCTGCAGGTTACAGCACTGTGCCCACTGCTACCGGTACTATTCAAAATGCCATTCATAATGGCGGAATGGATGTAAAATATGGTGTGAATGAAAGCTTTACTTTAGATATGACTTTGGTACCCGATTTTGGACAAACATTGAGTGATAATGTGATATTGAATCTCTCTCCTTATGAAGTTCAGTTTGCAGAAAACCGCCCCTTTTTTACTGAAGGAACCGAATTGTTTAATAAAGCAGGGATTTTTTATTCCCGCAGGGTTGGGAAAACGCCCAGATTGTATGATAGTATTAATCAGTTGGCAACAGATAGCGGATATACCATTCTTCAAAATCCATCTTTAACACAATTATACAATGCTACAAAATTCTCCGGCAGAACCAGGCATAATTTAGGCATTGGAATTTTCAATGGCATAACAGCACCCATGTATGCCGGCTTGAAAGATAAGAGTGGGCAGTTACACCGTATTGAAACGGAACCATTATCAAATTATAATATTATTGTTTTAGATCAGGCTTTGGCCAATAGAAGCAGTATTACTTTTACCAATGCCAATGTATTGAGGCGTGGCGGCGATAAAATGGCCAATGTAAGCGTGGTAGATTTTAGTTTATTTGATAAAGAGAACAAATATAATCTGCAGTCGAAGGCTGCTTTTAGCACGGTGGGCGGCCTCTTTGCGCACAATGGGTTTAAATTAAAAAATAGTTTTGGTAAAGTAAGTGGTTTGTGGCAATGGAATATTATGAATAATATTGAAAGCGATCAATACGATCCAAACGATTTAGGATTTTTGAAAGCACCCAACGAAGTAAGTTATTTTGGCTCTGTTTCCTATAATCAATACAAACCCGGTAAGCGTTACAACTTTAAAGTTTATCGGTTTAGCATTAATTATCAAAACCTCTATAAACCCTATGCCTTCAGCAGTTTGAATTACAATGCCAGTTTCTTAAAAGTATTTAAGAATTTTTATGATATTTCATTAGAAGTGTCGGGTAGCCCAATTTGGAGTAACGACTATTTTGAACTGAGAATGCCGGGTACCAAACTCAAAAGAGTACCTTATGCTTTTGCAGGCATTTTCGGTAGTTCAGATAGTAGAAGAAAATTCTTTTTTAACTATGGAGTTGGTTATGCCTCTGCATACGATTATAAAGATGCCATTCCTTACTCAGTAGTAAGCGGTGGAATTAGATACCGTTTCAACAATCAGTTTACGCTTAGTTTAAACAGTAAAAAAGAATTTGATGCAGGTGAATTTGGCTGGTCGCATTTTGATGCCGTTACCAATGCACCTGTAATTGGGCAACGCAGGGTAGAGCGTATGGATAATGTATTGAATGTAATTTATAATTTTCAGGCAAGAATGAATTTGATTGTTAGGGTTAGGCATTATTGGAGTAAAGTGCATTATGTAAAAATGTTTAATGTAAATAATGAAGGATATTTTCAGGATTTAGAACGGCCACTTGAACCCGGCTACGATGATAATTTTAATGCATTGAATGTAGATGCTTTTTATACCTGGGATTTTCGGTTAGGAAGTCGTTTAATTGTTGCCTGGAAAAATGCAATTGGACCTGATGTAACCATTGATGGAACACAATACAATAAATACATTAATAATTTAATACAATCATTTTCATCGCCACTCAGTAACCAAATTTCCGCAAAGTTTATTTATTTTATTGATTACAACCAGTTGAAAAAAAACAGATTAATACAAATGTAAGGCAGTTCTAAATGTATTGCAGTGCGCCTCAATAATGGTGCGAATGTGGGGTGAATATCCGCCACCCATTGCCACAACAACGGGAATGCCTTGTTGTTTCAGTGTGTAAAATACCATTTCATCTCTTTTTTTGCAACCTGGTATGCTGATGTTCAATTTTCCAAATTTATCAGTAGCCAGTACATCAACGCCTGAAAGATAAAATGCAAAATCGGGTTTTACTGTTGGCAACAAAAACTCCAATGCTTCATACAATTGTTTCAAATAAATTGTATCATCCACTCCATCTGCCAAAGGCAAATCAATATCTGAAATTTCTTTGTTGAATGGATAATTGTACGCTCCATGCATGCTAAATGTAAATACTTCGGGATGGTTATTAAAAATTGATGCCGTTCCATTCCCCTGATGCACGTCCACGTCTATTATTAAAATTTGGTTGGCTAATTTTTGTTGTAATAAATAATGGGCAGCAACGGCAAAATCGTTCAACAAACAAAAGCCTTCTCCATGATCTTTAAAAGCATGATGCGTACCGCCGGCCACATTGAGTGAAACCCCATTTTTTAGTGCAGCATGGCAACAGGAAACGGTGCCTTGTGTTATTATCCATTCTCTTTTAGTTAAAGCAGGCGATTGCGGAAACCCTATTTTTCTTTGCTCTGCAGCAGTTAGTGTTTGCGTTTTCAATTTTTGAAGATAGGCCGCATCATGGGTTAATAAAACAATTTCATCATCTATCTCATCCGGATAAAATAAATTTTCTTTGCTAATAGTACCTTCATGCATTAACTGTGCCGGTATTAATTCATATTTTTCCATTGGGAAGCGATGACCCACAGGTAATGCATGTGCATATAATGGATGAAAAGCAATTTGTATCATGCTATAGGAATAATTTGTTGATTGGCGATGGCAAATACCTTTTCTTTTTTGCCGGGCTTAACAACAGCAACACCAGTAAAATTACTGAATGCAGGAAGGATGGCATGTTGTTTACCAAAATAAAAACAGGGTAATTTAATATGTTGCTTTCCAGTAATTTTTACACGTACACCCGGATGAATATGTCCTGAAATGATATAAGCATTTTTGTATTTTTCCGGAATTATATCTGCCATATCATGCATTAATAAAAATGGTGCTTTGTATAACCATTCGTTATGTAATATAATACCTGCATCGGCATACCATTGTTCCGGCAGCACATCATGATTACCTTTAATTAAATGAAATGGAATGTTTCCAAAATCAGATTTCCACTTAAAAAAATGCGCCGCATCTTCATTATTTTTTTTGTGCAATAAATCGCCAACTACCATAATTGCTTTGGGTTGAAAAACAGCGATAGCATGAAACAGCCGATGCATATCTTCTTTAAACAAAGCTTCCGGAACCGGAATGCCATTTTCTTTAAAATGCCCGGTTTTGCCAATGTGTACATCAGAAAGAATGAGAATTGCTTCTTCCTTCCAAAGCATACATTTTTCTGATGATAACCATAGGTGCTGACCAAGTAATTGAAATAAATATGGCGCCTGCATAGGAACAAATGTATCAACAAATGGCATAATTTTATGTAACTAAATTTTGCTGTATAAAAGGGGTGTATTATATTTATTGCAACAAAAAAAATAATATGATGACCGACACTCAACTGCAACCAGACATGCCAATGGCGCCTAAATATGGCAGCTTGAAGGTATTAACTATTTTAACTTTTATTGGGAGTGGTATTGCTATTTTATCCGGCATATACCAATACATCAACGCCGAAAAAAGTTTAGCGGCGATGGAGAAATTAATGAATAGCCCCGATTTTGCCAAACTACCCGATTTTGCCAAAAGTTTTTACTCTCCTGAAGCAATGGAGTTAATGCGAAAAGCAGCTACCAACAAGTTGCCCATTTTGGTGGTTACCCTAATTGGTGCTATATTATGTATTTTAGGTGCAATAGATATGCGTAAGCTGAAAATGCAGGGCTACTATATGTGGCTAATTGGTGAACTTTTCCCGGTAATTGCTACCGTTATTTTATTAGGAATGGCTTCTATTAGCGGTTGGACTGCTTATTTTGGATATGCTTTTTTATTGTTATTCATTATTTTATACACTACCCAACGCAAATACCTGATTTATTAATAGTTGATTGGATGCAGCAACAGTTGTTATTGTAAAAGCTGTTGCTGTATTTTTTTTATTCGGTATTCTAATTTTTCTGAGGATAAATGGTTGAGGCTTAACCCATCGGCAATAATAGGAAAACTAAAGGGTGTATATTGTTTGGGTTGTGTTATAATAATATTGGATTGTTGAATTCTTTGCAATGCCGTTCTTAACCTTACTTCTTCCATTTGCTTTTCAAAAACCTCTTTGTAAGCTTGTTGTAATAATACATTTTGAGGATCATCTTCATTCAATACTTTAAATAACAGTGAAGCAGAAGCCTGCAAATACTTGGTTTTTTTATTTTGTCCCGGATATCCCTGAAAAATCAATCCGCCTATTACAGCAATATCTCTAAATGCTCTTGCTGCCATTTCACTGGCATTCACACTTTTTTGCAAGTCGTTTAAGAGTTCATCGGTAGTAAATAAAGCTTGAATAGTTTGAGCATTCAGCTCAATTGGTTCATCGCACATTAATTCAAATCCATAGTCATTCATGGCGATAGAAAATGAAATGGGTGTTTTTTGTGAAAGTCGGTATGCCATTATTGCGCTCATGGCTTCATGAACCAACCTTCCTTCGAAAGGATATACCAAAATATGGAAACTTTTTTTCTCCTGAATTAATTCAACCAATATTTCCTGTATTTGTGGAATAACGGATAGCTGTTGCTGTAGTTGAAATAATGGTTGCAAAGCTTTCATTTCCTCCCTATTGCTAAGGCATCTGAGCATGTTTGTCGCAGTTGTTCCCCTAAATTGGCAGAGAGCGACATTCAGCCACCCATCCAACTGGGTATAATGGTGTTGGTAGCATTTAATTTTTTAACCCATACCGCCATATCTTTTATCATTACGAGTATTACATTTTTCCCGGCCAATACAAAACTATCGCCCACCTTTAGGCGATTGATGAACCATTCTTCAATTACACCTAAATAGCCTCCATGCATCTATTTTACTTTTAGCATGGCATCGCTTACAATAGTGCCAATATGCATTCTGTGCTGCAGGGCGGTTTTTCTGTGTTTAATGACATATTTTCCTTCTTCATCCTGTTCTAATTTTTTAAAAGCGTCGTATTCATGAAATGCATTACCGCCATTGGTTAAATATAGTGGTATATTGTTCCATTCGTCAATGGATAACTGTTGGTAACAATACGTTTGTTTTATTTCATTCAATAATTCATCTGCATAAAAACCTGCTCCAATAGCCGGGGTGCATAGGTCTTGTACCAAAACATCATAACACAATAGCAATGGATGTTAGGTTTTCCAAAATATTTTTTTGTATGCATTGTCTTAATGCTGCTAATTCAGCTAACTCTAACGAATGGGTAGGTAAAAAATAAATTTTTGCAGCTGCATCAGGTTGGTGCCCGCTTCTTTCTGCACATTGCATAAAACGGGCAATTCCTTTTGGTGAGCCAATTTGAATAACAGTATCTACCGGTTTAAAATCAACTCTCAAATCTAAACTTGCCGTGCATACAACAGCTTTTAATTTTTGTTGGTGTAAAGCTTCTTCAACCCAAACCCTTAATTCTTTTTCAATACTGCCATGATGTATGGCGATAGCTCCTGACAGATGTGGGGCAGTTTCTAAAATGGTTTGATACCATATTTCCATCATCCCTCTTTGTATTAATAAAAATAAGCGTAGAATTACTTTGCTCAATAATGGGAATAATTATGTGTACTAATTTCAATCCCAGATGACCCGCCCAGGGATAGCGTTCTACTTCATCTGGAATAATTGCATGAATATGAATTTTTTTGCTTTGTTGCGCTTGTATAATGCTGCCCGTTTTTTTGAGTGGTAGTAGTAAAACATTTTTGGCTTCTTCCAAATTACCAATAGTGGCACTGATCCCCCAAATACAAATATTTTTGTTTATTTTAATTTTTGATTGTGCCTTGTGTAAGGCAACTAACCTTGATAGGGCCAATTCAACCTGAACCCCTCTTTTATTGCTCAACAATTCATGCCATTCATCTACAGAAATAATTTTTAATGTTTTAAAATATTGTGTGTGTTGTGTATGCGAAAGTAATAAATGAAGGCTTTTGGGAGTTATTAATAAAATTTCAGGTAATTGTTTTTTTGTTGTAATCGTTCTTGTGTGGTGGTATCTCCGGTTCTAATACCAACTTGCCAAGGTATTTGTAAAGAATCTAATGTATTCTCCATGGCACGGGCTAAATCTTTTACCAATGCTTTTAAAGGGGTTATCCAAAGTAATTGCAGTCCGTTGTTGCGTTTTGTATGAAATTCATTCGGGTGGGGTGCTGATCAATGAATTGAATCAATGCTCCTAAAAAAATTGCAAATGTTTTACCCATTCCTGTCGGTGCATTTACTAAACCGCTTTCACCATTATTAATGGCATCCCATGTCATTTCCTGAAATGGGAAAGGCTTTTGATGATTGCTTTTAAAATATTCAGCAATTAGTGTATAACCTATTGATTTTTTCCTGTTCATTATTCTATTGAAAAGATAGGGTGTTTTTTATACAATAATATTAAGGTAATTGTGTAAAAAGTCATTATTTTTTTTTCATTACTAATTTACTTTCGCTGATAAAATGATTTATAAATAAAATGTATGTAAAAATAAATTGTTTATATTTAATTTTTTTAATGTCATGATTAGACTTTTTTTGGCTTACAAAGTTTTTAAATATTCAATAATAGCTTTTCTGTCTGCATCAGATAAATTATCGCCGAAATTATGACCATAATTACCATAACCCGGCTGAGTAGTGTTGTACACTTTTCTGCCACCGGCGTTTTTATGTGCTGTATAATTCCATCCAATCGTGGAATAATTGTAAGAGGGTTTTCTAAAATCTCTGCTCCAGTATGTAGGCCGCTTCTTACTATTGAGTACACCTTCTAATGTAGGCACAGAACCATTATGGAAATAGGGGGCCGTTATCCATATCCCATCTAATGGCGGTGCAATGTATCCATTGTAAGGAACCAATTTTGCAGGATGGTTACCGGTGGCAAACCAACTGTAATTAAACCACTGAATAAACTGTGGATTTTGTTGATTTGTTTTAAAAAGCAGTGAATCTGTACCAATTATTTTTTCGGGTATTAGTAAGTTTGGGTAGCTGCTATTAGGTCCATAACTGCCGTGGCATTTACTGCATTTGGTTGTAAATAATAATTCGCCCTCCATGGCCAATTCCCGATTAATGGGTTTTGTATATTTAGGTGGTTCAATAGATTGTATATATGCCAACACATCTGCAAAATGTTTGTACACTTCAGCAGTTTCAGTAGTATCTTTTACGGTTAAAATATTACTCAGCATTAAAAATTTACCAAAATCGCCACGGCCAAAACCTGTATAAAACATGGCATTTTTCTTTTTCAATAACCACCAGGCTGGTGCATCGGTGGGTACCACTTCATCGGGAACAGTTAATAAATTACTATCGCTCCATTGTAGGGTAACCGGATTGCGATGTGCTACTAACAACATCGCTAATCTATCGGCTGCATTTACACCTCTTACTTCCGTTTGTAAGTTGGGATAAATAGCTTTAAAAGATTGTACAATGGCTTTACTTCCTTCAAATTGTTTAGGTGCAATTGCTTTTAAAAATTTGAATGTAGTATTGGTTAGAATGGTATTTTGTTTTTTAGTATTGCTAAAATCAATAAAACTATTTCCTAAACCCACGTACAGGTGTTTGTCGAAAACCTGAGCATGGCATTGCAGGCAGTTAGGCACAACAATATCAATTCCCTGTTCATTTTTAATAACATTAAAGCTAAAGGGAACATTTGCATTTTTCCCGGTACGTTTCAGGTAATTATCCTTGTCTTTTCCGGCAATAATTCTGTAAAATTTATACGGAAACCCGCTGCTAACATAATTGCCTGTAATTAGATATTTGTAACCTTCTTGTGCATTGCCCAGCTGCTGTTGCTGGGGTGGTATAGGCTCGGGCTGTGGGGTTGTATCATCATCACGTTTCGTTATTGTGGCAGATAAGGTAATAAACGCCAGAATACACAAAATTCCTATGGTTTGTTTCCGATACATGCCGAATAGATTTGCTGAACTAAATTAAGTAACAAGTCTATTAGCATTTTGTTAAGTCCGTTATACGGAAGTATTGCTTTCTTTTTTGTTCAACAAATAATCAATCCATTTGTCAACCAGGTTTTCAGCTTTTGTTCCGGCTTTAAGTAACCACTTTTCAACATTTTGTTGAATGGCCGGAATGCCCAGTAAAGTAATTAAGATATTTCCTTTTTTGAGTATGGGATATTTTTTGAAAATTGTATTTTTAATCAATACCGGATATTGTTCCTGCAGTATTTCCCATTTAAATGCAATGGTTGATTCCATTTCTTTTTTTTGTTGCTTTAATTGATGAATGGCTTCATTTAATTCAGATAAATTGCGGATGCTTGTTGGCTGTGGCATAATTTTTTTTTGAATGAATCAATAGAAATAACTGTATTGGGCTACATTATTTAATCGTCTAAATCGATGGTTTGTTGTTGTATAATAATTTTAATAAAAGGATTGATGCACAACTGTTTCCTGAAAAGCGTAATCAGTACAATTAAAATTGAAAAAATAATGGTGGTAATGGCAAAGCCCGCCGGAATATTTTGTAACAAGGCACCCATCCAAAAGCTAAATGCAAATCCAGCAAACAACAACAAACCAAAAAATAAAAATACAAAAATCAGCATCCAAAGCAAAAGGCCACCAATGGTTGCATTTTTTTTTATTAATTCTAATTTAAAGATTTTTATTTGTATGTTCACATAATCCTGCAACACTTTTTTGGCATCTTCAAAAAATTCGAATAAAGTAGTTGTATTGGTATCCATCATTTTTTTGTTTAAAGTTAACTCATTTTAGCTTAAAAGCTTATTAATATAACTGCTTTCTATATACTGCAAATAGCAGATTGCAGGTATTTGTATTAGCGTAATTAGTATACCGAAAAAATTAAAACAATTTGTAGTGCCATGAAAGTTGATATATGCACCAGGGTAGTTATATTGTATTTAAATGCCTTAATTGGCAGATGCAAGATTGGTATTGTCCAAAACTTACTTTTTTAAGATGGTGAAAGGTTTGCGCTTAGAAATGTAAGCCAATTTCTGCAATTAGTTAACAGACTTTATCACTCCTCCGATTTTTTTTAAAAAATAGAGCTTTTGATTTTCCTGATAGTTGATAATTCCTAGGTTTTTTTGATCTCTTACTGGCTGAATTTTAAACGTATTAAACAATGTAAAGTGGTTGTCGGACAAATGATTGATGGCATCTGCACCATATTGTTGCCAAACTTTAATGAAATGAAAAACGGTTTCATAGCCCTTCAGCATCATATCACTGGGATAGCTGTTTAGTTGTTGTTTGTATTTATCGGCAATACTATTATAAAGTGCAGTAGTTCGGTTACAGTAAAATGGGGTAGTATATACAATACTGGCATTGTTAAACATGGGTTGGTCTAAGCCCGGCATGGCATCCCAGGTGGGCATTCCTACAACCAGCGATGGATAATTTTTTGCATCGCTGGCTGCTTTAATTAATTGTAATGCAAAACCATCATTTAATGAACCACAAATTAAAATATTTTGTCGTGTACTATCCATATAAGGTGTAATCTGCTTAACCGAAAATGTGTCGGGTAATTGTACCGTTAAATATTTTAATGGAATACTATACGTAATATGACTCATTTGGGTAAATATGGACTGAATAATTTCAGCGGGCCTCCCTTTTCGTGTAAATAATATAATTTTATCAAATGCATGATTGCGTTGCAGGTATTTGTAAATTTCTCTGCAATGTGTTTGTATCGTAGAGTTTAATATGATAAAGAAGGAATTGTTGATAATACCTGCGTTGTTTGGATAAGTTGCTGATATTAGCGGAATTTGATGTAATAGAGCAAAATTGGCTAATTTTTTTAAATCATCTCTGTCATTACTTGAAGTAATGATAAAATTAACATCCTGTATATCATTACTGTTCAATATACTATCTATAGGTTGGCGTTGGCTTTTGGTATCATATACAGATACAACAACAACAGCCTGTACACCTTGTTTTTGCAGAGAATCTATGGCCGCTATTGCGCCGTTATAGAATTCTAAACCCGGTAGTATTTGTTTGGGCAAATTAGCATTACCTAACTGATAGGTATTGCCATTGAAGGCAGAATCGATATATAATGGTGAGAAGATGGCAACTTTTATAGGTATTACCTGTGCATAACATGTAGTAAATACCATCAGCAGACTCACTAAAGCCAATCGGAGTTTTAATTTCATGAAAGTAATTTAATGTTCAAAACCTTGGTATTGATGAAACAAAAATCATTCCCATTCAATGGTAGCAGGTGGTTTGCTACTAATATCGTATACCACCCGGTTAATTCCTTTTACCTGATTAATGATTGCATTGGAAACATTGGCTAAAAACTCATAAGGTAAATGTGCCCAATCTGCCGTCATTCCATCTACACTGGTTACCGCTCTCAATGCAACCGTAAATTCATAAGTGCGTTCATCACCCATCACACCCACACTTTTTACGGGTAATAATATAGCACCGGCCTGCCAAATACTATGATACAAATTGGCAGTTCGAAGTGAATCAATAAAAATAGCATCGGTTTCCTGTAATAATTTTACTTTTTCTTCTGTTACTTCTCCTAAAATACGGATGGCCAAACCGGGTCCGGGAAAAGGATGCCTGCTAATCAATTCAGTTGGTATACCTAATTCAATACCTACTTTTCTTACTTCATCTTTAAATAAAAAACGTAATGGCTCTACCAATTCCAATTTCATGTAATCCGGCAATCCACCTACGTTATGATGGGATTTAATGGTTTGCGATGGGCCATGCACACTTACACTTTCTATTACGTCAGGATAAATGGTACCCTGACCAAGCATACTGATATCGTTCATATGCTTTGCTTCGCGATCAAATATTTCAATAAATGTATTGCCGATAATTTTTCTTTTTTCTTCCGGATCCGTTTTTCCTGCCAGTTTGGTATAAAAATGTTCTTTGGCATCAATGCCTTTAACGTTAAGTTGCAATAAGCGATAAGTATCGAGCACCTGTTCATATTCATTTTTTCTTAATACACCATTGTCAACAAATAAGCAATATAAATTGGCTCCAATGGCTTTGCTGATTAAAGTGGCAGCAACAGTACTGTCTACACCACCACTTAAGGCCATAATTACTTTTTTATCACCAATTTTTTCTTTCAGCGCTGCAACTGTTTCATAAATAAAATTGGCCGGTGTCCAGTTTTGGCTGCAGCCACAAATATTCACCAAAAAATTCTTGATAATAGTTTTCCCTTCTGTAGAGTGGTATACTTCCGGATGAAATTGCAGCCCATACAAACCTTTATGTGAAGTACTGTGGTGTTTAAAAGCTGCAACCGGAATACTTTCTGTTGTTGCTAAAATTTCAAAATTACCGGGTAGTTGTTGAATGGAGTCGCTATGGCTCATCCACACCTGCGATTGTGGGGGTACATTTTCGAAAAGCGCATCGTTTTTTTGTAATAATAACGTAGCCCGTCCATATTCTCTTTTATTGCTTTTATTTACAATGCCGCCATACGTTTTTGCAGTTAATTGCGCACCATAACAAATTCCTAAAACAGGTAAGGCTTCATTATAGCTTGCAATAGGTACAATAGGTGCATTTGTATCGTTCACGCTAAAAGGTGAACCACTTAAAATAACACCTTTAATACCATCGGTTAATGAAAACGGTTGGTGATAGGGTATAATTTCGCAATAAACATTGGCTTCTCTTACCGCCCTTGCTATGAGTTGGGTGTACTGGCTCCCAAAATCGAGAATGATGATCTTTTCTGTCATTCGGCGAAGGTAACCTAAAATTGAGTTTTTCAAAATGGCATACACCTGTTTTATTACTGAATGTTACTCATCTGGTTTATTTTCCTTTCTTCCTGCTGTAGCTCCGTTTTTATTTTTTTTGTTGGTTTACCCTGTTATTTAACTTTACTTTAATGCTCCGGCAGTATTGCAAACAATTATTGCGATTGGTTAGGTTTAAAAATATTGTTCAACTTTTATTACTATTACATGTATCTAAAATCATTGGCGGTTATCATTGGTAGCCTTGTATTATTTTCTTCCTGCAATTTCTGGTTCGATCAGAAAATTACGGGAAACGGAATTGTGACTACCCAACAGCGTACCATTCCATCCGTAAAAACCATTAAATCGATGGGCGATTTTAATGTAACCGTTACACAGGATTTACCCGTTGGATTAACCATTCAGGCCGATGAAAATGTGTTGCCTTATATTATTACCCGTGTAAATGGAGATGGTACTTTAGAAATATGTGTTAAAAATCATTATCGTATTGATACCAGGAAAAGAGTTCAAATAAAAGTAAAGGTTGAAAATTTGGAAGGGGTGTATATAGCGGGTTCCGGCAATATTACCGGTATTGGAAAATTTAGCGGCGGCAATGAATTGCATGCCGAAATTGCAGGTAGCGGTAATATTAATTTATCGGTAAATACACCAAAAGTAATTTCAAAAATTGCTGGGACCGGAAATATTAGCTTAAATGGCGAAACCAAAGATGAAAATATATCCATTGCAGGAAATGGAGATGTGAAATGTGCGAACCTGAAAGCAGAAAATGTAAAAATTAAAATAGCCGGTAGCGGCAATGTACACGTATTTGCAGATAACCAGCTCGATATTTCCATTGCAGGCAGTGGTACTGTTTATTATGCAGGAAAAGCTGCCCTGTCACAATACATTGCTGGAAGTGGAAACATCAAAAAACTGGAATAATATTATTTTCAACCATACTTATTAAAATTAATATAAATACAATTCTATGGAAAATAAACGTGTTAGCGGCTATGTCCAAACCAACCTCTACAATTAACCTACATGAGATATTTGTTAATCGCTGCATTTTTACCCATCAGTACAATTGTCCAAGCTCAAAAATTTGGAGAAAAAGAAGCGATTATCAATAAATGGACAAAAGCAACAGTAAATGTGCTTTGCTACACAAAAACAGAAAGAGATAATTTATTGTTGCTTGACAGCTTCTTAACGATTGGACAAATCGATTCTAATAACCATTCTTATTATGTAAATCAAATTATACTTTCTGCCAGTTGTGGTACAGCGATTTGGTTTACCTATCAAAAACATAATTTCCTACTCTCAGCTAGGCATGTATTTGAAGATACAACTATTGGACAGGGCAGTTGCTTCAACGAAATACATATTGTCGAAAATGACACTCTTCATTCAATAGACTTAAATAGTTTTGAGTTAAGACCTCACAGAACTATTATAGGCGAAATCGGTAGTCCATCAGAGATAGTATTTGTAAATAATACTAAGCTGTTTACATTTTCTTCAAAAGAGAATGATATGGCTGTTGTTAATCTTGACTCGTCGTATTATTCTTATGGACTATTCAAATTTTTAAAAATAAGTGGTTACGAGCCAGTAGACATAAAAGATATTGACACGCTTTTTCATGTTAAAAATCAAGAACCAGTTATTGCGATAGGATACCCAAATGAATCAATTACCAAAGTAAAAAATCAAAAAGAGTTACCAACAAAATTTGCCTTATTTACAAGTCCAATTTTTACTATACCGATTGTAACAAATGGTACAGTATTCGATAACGGTGCTACAACAGATAGCTTTGAAGTTAACATCTTTACTTATCATGGGTTTTCTGGAGGTCCAATTATTAATAACAAAGGAAAATTAATTGGTATTACACATGGTTACACAATCCCTAAAAAAAATAATTTGAAAGGTAACTATTATGAATATCATGGAGAATTTAAGAAAACCACTTTATTAATGCCATTGCTTCACAACCTTTTAAGACAAATTCAGTCTCAGCAAATGCAATTAGAACATTTTTAAATTTAAAGAGAAAAAACACAGCCGCTAACAAAAGTATCCATTGTACCTAATACAACCCTGAGGATAGATAATATGGTAGTTGATTAATTTTCTTTTGAAAGAGAAAGATTGATAAAGATTATCAACCTTTCCCCTTCGCAAGTTTTTTTCCTATTTCAAATTTAATAATTTTTTTAAGTCAACATACTTCAGCATCCATTGAGTTATCAACCGCAATTTTCCAGCCAATTTTATTTCTGTTTTGAAAGTAAAAAAGGAAAATTTTCAGGATTATACTCTAAAAATTACACAATAAGCATGATTTGTGATGTGGTGGAAAAGTTTTTTCATTACTTTGCTGTGTTAATACATCAATTCTAATGGAAAAAAACTACAGAATACTTTTAGCAGAAGATGAACCCAAGTTGGGGCAGGTTATTCAGGAAGAGTTAACAAGACTCGATTATCGGGTTGATTTGGCCTATGATGGCCTGGTAGCCGAAAAGCTTTTTGCCGAACATAACTATGCCTTGATATTGTTAGATATCAATCTGCCCTACAAAAACGGTTTTGCCCTTTGCAAACAATTTAGGGAAACCAATAACAAAGTACCCATCATTATGTTAACAGCATTAGGCGAAATTCAGGATAAGATGGATGCATTTAACTTAGGCGCCGATGATTATATTGTAAAACCATTTCATTTTGATGAATTAAATGCCCGAATTAAGGTTGCTCTGAAACATGCTGAAACTACGGAAGAAGTATTTGAAAATATTGAAGTGGGCGATTTAACCATAGATTTTTCTACTAAAATGGTTACCCGTGCCGGAACTGAAATACCATTAACTGCCAAAGAATTTTCTTTATTGGCTTTGCTGGCACGCAACAGAGGAAAAGTTATTTCCAAGCAACAAATTCTGGAAAAAGTGTGGGATCTGAGTTTTGATACTGGAACCAATACAATAGAGGTGTATATTAGTTTTCTTCGCAACAAAATTGATAAACCCTTTAATGATAAACTAATTCATACCAAGCCGGGATTTGGTTATTACATCAAATAAAAATCCGGTTGCCTTATGAGTTTAAGACTTCGCTTTGCCCTGCTTTTTACCATTTTTGTAGCGATTGTTTTACTCATTTCATCCGTTACCATTTACATACTTTACTTTAATTATCGACAGGCCGACTTTTATGAGCTGGTGAAAAGTGAAGGGTTAGAATTCTACGATTTTGTAACCAAAATAGCTACTCCAAAAAATAAAATTTCCTCTAAAAATGTGCAAATGCTGCACGAAACTATTCTTTGGGATGAAACTTTGCTGCTTATTGATTCTACCGGAAAAGTTATCGATAAAATTCCTGATACACTTTCATATTCAATTAAACCGGCCTTTTTAAACCACATCAAAAAAATAGGCGAACATCGATACTTAGATAACCAACGGCAGTATGTTGCCATGTACATACCCCAAACGCACCATTATATCATTGCATCGGGGGTTGATGTGGTAGGTATGAATAAATTAGCCGATTTACGTATTATTTTAACAATGGTATTTTTAGGTGGACTGCTGATTACCGCTTTATTTTCATTCTTTTTCGTAAATGGCGCTTTAAAACCCCTGCGTTTGCTAAGTACACAAATGAAGTATACTACAGAACAAAATTTAAACAAACGCCTTCCTGAACGAAAAACACATGATGAACTTTGGCAAATTGCCCAAAATTTTAATGAAATGCTTAGCAGGCTGAACAAAGCCTTCGAAAACCAAAAAAGCTTTGTACACCATGCATCACATGAACTGCGTACACCCCTGGCCAGCATGCTGTCTCAAACTGAATCGGCTCTAAATAAAAAATTAACAGAGCAGGAATATGTGCTGGTATTGCAATCATTAAAAGAGGATGAGCTGAATCTTATTGAATTGACCAATGCTTTGCTCTTGTTATCACAATACGAGAAAATGAACGAAAGTACCCAATGGCCCAAAATAAGAATAGATGAACTGATTTATGAAACCATGGCCAATGTACAAAAAATGATTCCGGATGACACAGTGCTTTTTCAATTTTCTTCATTACCGGATGATGAAGAAGACATTATGGTGCAGGGCAATGATGCACTGTTAAAAGTGGCGATGATAAATCTAATAAAAAATGGAATCAACTATTCAAATGACAGAAAAGTGCTGATAACCATTGTTCCGGAAAAATCAGTAATGAAAATTCAATTTGAAAATAGTGGTACTGTATTAACCGAGGCTGAAAGTAACAATATGATGGTTCCATTTTTCAGAGGTGCCAATGTACAAAAAGTGAAAGGTTATGGACTAGGTTTGTCTATTGTTCAGCGAATTTTACAATTACATCAGGGAAGTTTGTTGTATACTGCTGTTAACAATTCTATTAATCGGTTTACCATTGTACTGCCCAAAGCTTAAATAGTATAGCCCCCTGTTTATCAGGAGGCTATATATGTTATTTAAATATTTACATCAAATATAGAAACAAGACAAAGAGTACTATACTATGCAGTAGCCGTTGTTTTTTTCTTTGATAACTTACTTTTTAAATTAGCCGCTTTATTTTTATGGATAATTCCCCTTTTCGCTAACTTATCAATCATTGAAATTACATCGGATAATTTACCTGTATAATCAGCTTCTTCGTTGGTAGCTTTTAAAGCACGAATGGCATTACGTGTGGTTTTACCGTAATACTTATTTCTTTCTCTGCGTTTGGCGGCTTGCCTGGTATCTTTTTTTGTAGCTTTATGATTTGCCATTGTATCCTTTTTTAAGGACGGCAAAGTTAAGGGCATTCGGGGAAAATTAAAAATTTAAATCAAAAAAATAATTTTTTGCACCAAAATGCAATGGGTATTATTAAATTATCTGTAAATCTATTCATTTATTCAGCTGATTTCTTAATGCAATGTACGATATTTGCACACCATTAAATTGCAAGCACAATCTCGCACAAAATGAAGGATTTTTCATACATCACCAACTCGCATCCGGCATATATAGAAAGTTTATATCAGGAATTTGTAAAAAACCCTGACAATATAGATCCGGACCTTAGAAAATTTTTTGAAGGATTTGATTTCGCCATTAGTAACTCAACCGGGTTACCTGCAATTGCAGTAACCACCAACTTACCCAGTAATATTGACTGGATGAAGGAAGTGAATGTGTACCGCATGATTCTGGGCTATAGAAACAAAGGGCATCTCATTGCCAATACCAACCCTATCAGACCAAGAAAAGACAGAGGCGCTAATTTAGAACTGGCGCATTACCATTTATCCAATGCCGATTTAGACCAAACCTTTCAGGTGGGAAATTTAATTGGTTTAGGCGCATCTACTTTACGAAATATTTTACAACACCTGCAGTTGTGTTATGCCAACCATGTGGGTATTGAATTTAAATACATCAGCGATCAGAAAAAAGTAGACTGGTTAACCAAGGCCATTGAAAAAGAATTTTTTGAACCGCTGCCATTGGCCAAAAAACAACGCATTCTTGAAAAACTGAATCAGGGTGTAATTTTTGAAAAGTTTTTACACACCAAATATGTTGGACAAAAACGATTTTCATTAGAAGGCGGTGAAACTACCATTGCAGCTTTGGATGCCATCATCAATACAGCCGCCAATCATGATGTTCATGAAGTGGTAATTGGCATGGCCCATCGCGGCAGACTGAATGTACTGGCCAATATTATGGGTAAAACCTATGAGCAAATTTTCAGCGAATTTGAAGGAACCGCCAAAGTAGACCAAACCATGGGCAGTGGCGATGTAAAATATCACCTGGGTTTTGGCAGTGAGGTAAAAACCTTAGATGATAAAACTATTCATTTAAAATTAATGCCCAACCCATCCCATCTGGAGGCAGTAGACCCTGTTGTAGTAGGTTTTTCCAGAGCCAAAGCAGATGTGTTGTATAAAAGTAATTATGACAAAATTTTACCCATATTAATACATGGCGATGCTTCAGTAGCAGGGCAGGGTATTATTTATGAAGTATTGCAAATGTGCAACCTGAAAGGTTATTATACAGGTGGCACCCTTCATTTTGTGATCAATAACCAAATTGGGTTTACGACCGATTTTGATGATGCTCGGAGTGCCGATTATGCCACCTCCGTTGCAGCAATGGTGCAGGCGCCGGTATTGCATGTGAATGGAGATGATGCCGAAGCCGTGGTAAAATGTGTTGAAATAGCCACCCGGTATCGTCAAGAATTTAATTCCGATATTTTTATTGATATGGTATGCTATCGCCGGCATGGACACAATGAAGGCGATGACCCCAAATACACTCAGCCTCAATTGTACAAATTGATCGATCAGCATCCTAATCCGCGGGAAGTGTATGTGCAATATCTAATGCAACACGGCGAACCCGATGCGCAGCAGTTAGCCAAAGAAATGGAGAAAAAGTTCTGGGACGATTTACAGGAAAGATTGGATGAAGTAAAACAAAAGCCATTACCATACACCTACCAATTACCTGAATTGGCCTGGAAAAGTTTACGAAAGGCTACACCTGATGATTTTATACAATCTCCTGAAACAGGAATTCCCGAGGCAGAAGTACGCAGGCTTTTTAAAGGCATTATGACTTGGCCTGATGATTTTAAGCCATTGAAAAAAATAGAAAAGCTATTACAGGAAAAAATTAAATTATTAGAAACCGAAGATAAAATTGACTGGGCTACAGCCGAATTATTGGCCTATGCAAGTATTATTGTAGAAAATAAAATTGTGCGGATGAGTGGGCAGGATGTGAAGCGGGGCACCTTTTCGCACCGGCATGCCGTTCTTAGGGATGAAGAAACCAACCGGGGCTATAACCGATTAAAACATTTACAAGCGCATCAGGAAAAATTCCGCATTTACAATTCTTTATTAAGTGAATATGGTGTACTGGGCTTTGAATACGGTTATGCATTGGCGAATCCGGATGCATTGGTAATATGGGAAGCACAGTTTGGAGATTTTAGCAACGGTGCACAAACCATGATTGATCAGTTTATAGCCGGTGGCGAACAAAAATGGAATAGAATGAATGGGTTGGTGATGTTACTGCCACATGGATATGAAGGGCAGGGCCCCGAACACAGCAGTGCCAGAATGGAACGGTTTTTACAAATGTGTGCCGAATTAAATATGATTATTACCAACGTTACATCGGCCGCTAATTTTTTCCATCTATTACGCAGGCAAATTGCATTCCCATTTAGAAAGCCGTTGATAAATTTTTCACCCAAAGCTTATTTGCGTTATCCCGGAACGTATTCTCATATTTCTGAATTTACAGCAGGAGGCTTTAAAGAAGTAATTGACGACACATTAGTGTCACAACCCGATAGCGTTAAGAAAGTTTTATTTTGTTCAGGTAAATTGTATTTTGAACTGGCTGAACGGCAGAAAAAAGACAATGCAACACATATTGCCATTATTCGGTTAGAGCAGATATATCCATTGCCACACCGGCAATTAGAGGCTTTGTATAAAAAATACGGCAAAGCAACATGGTTTTGGGTACAGGAAGAACCCCTCAACATGGGTGCAGCTTCATTTTTGAAAATGAATTTAACACAATTGAATTTTGGAATTATCAGCAGGCATGCCAGTGCAGCTACTGCTACGGGTTATTCAAAAATTCATGCACAGGAACAGGCGGAAATTATTGATACTGCATTTGCTATTTGATGCACAGGATTACAATTGTACAAGTGTGCGACGCAACAGATGCTGCACATGGTGATAAAGCTGATAACAAAAACATATTAAGTATATTTTATGATAGATATTAAAGTACCTACCGTTGGAGAATCAATCAGTGAAGTAACTTTACTGAAATGGCTGAAAAAAGATGGCGCTTATGTTGAACGCGATGAGGTGATTGCTGAATTAGAAAGCGAAAAAGCAACCTTTGAAGTAAATGCAGAAAAAGCCGGCATTTTAAAAACTCTGGCCAATGAAGGCGATACCATTTTAATTGGTGCAGTATTGGCACAAATAGATGAAACAGCTGAAAAGCCTGCTGCCATTGCTGAAACTGAGAAAAAAGAATCAGTGAGCACAGAAACACCGAAAGCCCCTGCTGCACCGGCGCAGTTACCGGTAACAGCTATTCCGAATAACGTAAAGGCTACTCCCGTTGCCAGCGCAATCATTGCCGATAAAAATATGAATCCAACCCATATTAAACCTTCCGGTTTTGGAGGCAAAATTGTTAAAAATGATGTATTGGAAGCTTTATCCAACCCCGGCAAAAAAGCATTTGCGGGTGCAGAATTATTTTCACGTGTGGTGCGAAAAGAAAAAATGAGTAACCTGCGTAAAACCATTAGTCGCCGATTGGTTGAAGCGAAAAATACAACGGCTATGCTAACTACTTTTAATGAAGTAGATATGAGCCGTATTATGGATGTGCGTAAACAATACAAAGATAAGTTCAAAGAAAACCACGGTGTAAACCTTGGATTTATGAGCTTTTTTGCCAAAGCCTGTGCCATTGCGTTAAGTGAATGGCCTGCCGTAAATGCTTTTATTGATGGCGATGAATTGGTGTATCACGATTATGCCGATATTAGCATTGCAGTAAGTACACCACGCGGATTAACAGTACCGGTTATCAGGAATGTTGAAAGCCTGAGTATGGCTGAAATTGAGAAAAAAGTAGTTGAATTGGCAGGTAAGGCACGTGATAGCAAATTAACTGCAGAAGAATTACAGGGTGGCACATTTACCATTACCAACGGTGGTGTATTTGGCAGCTTAATGAGTACACCCATCATCAATATTCCCCAAAGTGCCATTCTGGGTATGCATAAAATTCAGGAGCGGCCCATGGCTATTGATGGAAAGGTTGAAATACGCCCCATGATGTATTTGGCCTTAAGCTACGATCATCGCGTAATTGATGGCCGGGAAAGCGTAAGTTTTTTAGTGAGGATAAAAGAATTATTGGAAAACCCTGAACTGCTGTTGTTTGGAAAAGATCCCGTAAAAACATTGTTAGAGTTATAAAAAAGAAGTTCTTTAATAAGTAAAAGGAAGTCTCAAAAGTAAAATGAAGCGTTTGAGAATGGCTTAAATGAAAACTTTCTCCACCCCCCCCACCGAATAAAAAGAGGCTGCCTCGGACTTTTGAGACAGCCTCTTTTGTTTTTTTAATAGCTTTATTATGTTTGATGAATGTTACATGTTCGTTTATGCTTATAAAAAATTATGCGCTACCAATCTTATTTCAATACTGCTTTATTCATTATTCAGCAATACAAAGGTGAAATGCCTTTGGCACATTTTATCAAACAATATTTTGCCCAACATAAAAAACATGGTAGTAAAGACAGGAAAATAATTACCAATGCCTGTTATGCTTACTTTAGGTTGGGTAAGGCTTTATCTGAAGTAGCTGTAGATATAAGATTGAAAGCTGCTTTATACTTATTATTGGAAGAACCCGGTGTATGGGAGATAGTTTTTGAACCGTTATGGTTAAAGGATTGGCCTGCTGAATGGCAACAAAGGTGGTATGTATTGCAGCAAAGATTTTCTGGTTTAAAATATGAGGATATTTTTCCTTTTAAAAATGAGGTGAGTGAACAATTGGATATAGTAGCTTTTACTCAATCTTTTTTTACTCAGCCTGATGTATTTATTCGTATTCGTCCGGGTGAGAAAGAAAATATAGTGAATCGATTCAATGAGGCCGGTATTCCGTTTCAACAATTAAGCCATCAAACCATTGCTGTAAAAGCAGGCACTAAAATAGATCACCTTTTTAATATAGATGCAGCACTGGTTATACAGGATTTTAGTTCGCAACGCATCGCTGAATTTTTGCAGTTGATTCAGTGGAATAATACAATACCATTGGTATGGGATTGCTGCGCAGCCAGTGGAGGCAAATCTATTCTGGCTAAAGATATATGGGGTAACATACAATTAACTGTGAGTGATGTTAGGGAAAGTATTTTGCACAATCTATCAAAACGATTTCAGACGGCTAACATAAGCAATTACACAGCCATAGTGGCAGATTTATCACAGCCACTACCCAAATCATTATTGCAACGCTATTTTGATGTGGTTATTGCCGATGTGCCTTGCACAGGAAGCGGCACTTGGAGCCGCACACCTGAACAATTGTTCTTTTTTTCTGCTGCACAGATAAACACTTATAGTTGGTTGCAAAGGGCAATTGTGCAACAGGCAATTCCTCAAATAAAACCGGATGGTTACTTCATATATATTACCTGTTCTGTTTTTAAACAGGAAAATCAGGAAATGGTGGCATACATTATTAATGCTTATGGTTTGGTATTGATAAAGGAAGAACTTTTAATGGGGTATCACCAAAAAGCCGATACGATGTTTGCTGCATTATTTCAAAAGCCCAAACAGACTTAGCTCATAAAAAATGGTGTTATACCAAATTGCTACGCATAATGGTACCACCACCAATTACATCATTGCCTTCATAAAACACAGCACTTTGTCCTGGTGCAATACCCTTCACGTGTTCCAAAAATTGTACTTCTATTCCATTTTCATGCATTTGTAATCTGCTGAAAGCGCCTTTATCTTTGTACCTGATTTTAGTGGTTGCTTCCATGCCATTAGTTATGCCTGCATATTTAATATAATTTAAACGGGTAACTACCATGTTGTTTTGTTCCAGATCTTTTTCATCGCCCAATACCACAGTGTTCGTTTCGGGGTGAATGGCTGTTACAAAAGCAGGTTTACCCAAAGCAATATCCAATCCTTTTCTTTGGCCAATGGTATAAAAAGGGTAGCCCTTGTGTTGTCCTAATTTTTTTCCGGTTTTATCTACAAACCATCCGCCATTTACCCGCTCTTCCAGGCCGGCTACTTTATTTTTTAAAAAACCGCGGTAGTCATTATCCGGCACAAAACAAATTTCATAGCTCTCGCTTTTTTTGGCCAGTTCAGGATATCCAAAATCATGCGCCATTTGTCTGATCTCGGTTTTCTGATATCCACCTAATGGCAAAATAGTTCTGCTAAGTAAATCCTGTTGCAGCCCCCATAAAACATAGCTTTGATCTTTGGTTTCGTCTTTTCCTTTACAAATTACATAACGGTTATTGGTATGTTGATATATAGAAGCATAATGCCCTGTAGCAATAAAATCGCAATTCAATGCATCGGCACGCTTTAGCAGGGCTCTCCATTTTATATGTGTATTACACATAACACAAGGGTTAGGGGTACGGCCGGCAATATATTCTTCAACAAAGTTTTCAATTACAAAATCTCCAAATTCATCACGTATATCCAATATAAAATGAGGAAATCCATGTTGAACGGCAGCCTGTCGTGCATCATTAAATGAGTCTAAATTACAGCAACCGGTTTCTTTACTGCTGCTGCCGCTACTGGCATAATCCCAGGTTTTCATGGTAATGCCTACTACTTCATAACCTTGTTCATGTAGCATTAATGCGGTTACAGTACTATCCACTCCACCACTCATTGCCACCAATACTTTTCCGTTTCTGCTCATTATTTTTTTTGATTTTTAACGTGCAAAGATACATTTTACAGATTATTTATTGCCGTTAGGAGGGATTGTAATTTGCGATGAAAGGAATTTTTAGCTGTTTTTATGTTGTAAATACTACAAAAGCCTATGCCCTGTATAATTTTATTTGTTTTTTATTTCAACAGACATGTAATACCCTTTTTTTGTTTAAATCCGGGAATAGCCTGTTTTATTAAAAGTTGATAGCTTTTAAAATGTATTTACCCGAAGGGCCACTGTATTCAAAATGGCAAAATTGAAGCACATCTCTGCCTAAAATACCCTGGTACGGCGTTTGTTGAAAATTGCCTTCTACAATATCTAAGGGAAGCCCCTTTTGTAAAAAAATAGGCAGATAAAGCACACATCGGTATTTCTTTAATTGCACTAAGCCACCGGCTCCTTCTACCTGCGCTAATGCTGTGTATTCGGGTAGTTGCAGTAATTGATTAAATTTTTATCTAATCCCGAAATACTGGCTCCTGTATCAATCAACAATCTGGCTTTTTTGTACAATGAAGGATGTTGTTTGTTTTTATTATATAAGAATGTATGCTCATTTGTATGAATTTCTGCCAAAATAATGGGCCCGTTTTCATTTAGTTCTTCTATAATAAATTGTTGTTGCTGCATTGGGATGTTTTATAACCAAAAGCTACTAATTTATTCGAAATCACCATATGTGTTTTTTGTTTATCTTTTTTTGAAAATTCCCTACACAAATTTTTAAAAGAACTGTTTTTGGCTTTGTTTTTTTTACTAATTTTCCATTTTACGCTTTTATTTTATTCAATGCCCAAAATTTAGAGATATGATTAAACTTCAGGTGATTGGAAATCTTGGTAAAGATGCCGTAGTAAACAATGTAAATGGCCGTAATGTCATTAATTTTTCAGTGGCACATACCGAGCGTTATAAAGATGCACAAGGCGCCCAGAAAGAACGAACAACCTGGGTAGAGTGTGCTTATTGGACCGACAGGACAGCTATTGCCCCTTATTTAAAAAAAGGCACCCAGGTGTATGTGGAAGGCCAGCCCGATGTTAGAACTTATGCAACACAAGATGGCAGACAGGGTGCTTCTTTATCGCTGCGTATTGCCAGTGTTCAGTTATTGGGCAGCAGGCAGGAAGGTGGTACGGGTGGAAATAATCCTTCCGGGAATGCATCGGGTGGTGCTTATCAGTCAACTCATACATCTGTAGAGCAAGCCTCTGATGCTCCGGATACCGGTGATGATTTGCCATTCTAAAATACAATATAATTTTTGTTTCAGCCGGGTACCTCAATGCCCGGCTTTTTCATATCGCTTTTAAATGCGGTATGCATACTATTTTAAAACATATTACCGTATTGCTAACAATTATTACTGAATGGTTTTAATAAATTGCAACTTTTTCATCCTTATTTATCGCTATGTTGTACTCCTATTCTACACTTTTTAAATTTACCAAAAACACATTCTTACAAATGGGCTGCTCTGAAACAGATGCACAAACTGCTACTACTGTTTTGCTTTCAGCCGATGTAAGGGGTATTGACAGTCATGGTGTTGCCCGCCTAAGTGGTTATGTGCGTTTATGGGAAGCAGGCCGTATCAATACAAAACCCCATATTAAAATAATACATGAAACTCCTTCAACGGCAGTGGTAGATGGTGATGCCGGATTGGGCCTGATAGTTGCTCCTTTTGCCATGAATATTGCCATACAAAAGGCCCAACAATGTGGCACCGGTTGGGTAAGTGTACAAAATAGTAACCACTTCGGTATTGCCGGTTATCATGCCATGATGGCTTTACAGCAAGATATGATTGGTATTGCCATGACCAACGCCAGTGCGTTGGTAGCACCTACATTTTCTGTTGAAAAAATGATAGGTACTAACCCAATAGCAGTGGCCATACCGGCCGGGCAACAGCCACCCTTTGTGGCTGATTTTGCCACTACAACCGCATCGAATGGGAAATTGGAAATTTTGCAACGGAAAAATGAAGCTGCACCGTTAGGATGGGTGCAAAATGAAACAGGAATGCCTACTCAGGATGCCGCCATTTTAAAAAAAGGTGGTGCCATGCTGCCATTGGGCAGTGATAGGGAACATGGCAGCCACAAAGGTTATGCTTTGGGAAGTATAGTAGATATTTTTTCAGCAGTTTTAAGTGGTGCGGCTTATGGTCCATGGGTGCCCCCATTTCCTGCCTATGTACCCATGCCTGAAGATATGCCGGGAAAAGGCCTGGGGCATTTTTTAGGAGCAATGCGTATTGATGCATTTAGACCAGTCAATGAATTTAAACAGCACATGGATCATTGGATTGAACGTTTTCGCAATGCTAAAACCGTAAATGGACAGGATAAAGTTTTAATTCCCGGCGATCCGGAACGGGAAATGGAAAAAATAAGGATGGAAACAGGCATACCATTATTGGCACCTGTTGTGAACGATTTAAAAATGATTGCAGAAAAATTTGAACTGGTTTGGTAGAGGTAAAAAGTGAAATTTTCTTTCTAACACAAACATGGCAGCGAATTTGTATGGCAGTTACAACTGTGTTGAAATATTATTGTATGAAGATAAAGCTGAACAAAATTTGGATGATATTGCTAACGATAATCATGACTTTTTCATTTATGTCATGGATATCTTCCCGCAGTCAATCAAAGTTGCCCGGCCCAATTGTAACAGATAGTTTGGCCGTACAAAAAAGAGTATTATCGTATTTAAATCAACAAAAGTGGAATGAATTGTTCCCGCATCGGTATGGCATTCAGTCGGCAAATTCAAAAAATGGTTTATCTGATTTTTATTCATTTGATGCTTTTTTGAATGCCGTAAAATTTTTCCCCGAATTTTTAGATGTAAAAGATAAAGTATTACAAAAACGAGAACTGGCTGCATTTTTAGCCAATATGGCTTATGAAACAGGTGGGGGATGGCCCGATTCCCCAGATGGATATTTTAAATGGGGACTACATTTTGTGGAAGAACAGGGTTGTACAAAAGGATGCCCACAGTATACCGATACTTCTAAAAAAGACTGGATGCCGGTAGTCGACAAGTCTTACCATGGCCGGGGTCCTTTACAACTCAGCTGGAATTATAATTACGGACAATTCAGTCAATTTTTTTACGGCAATAAAGATAGTTTGTTACTACATCCTGAAATAGTGGCTGAGAATTCATTGGTTTCATTTGCTTCTGCATTATGGTTTTGGATGCATGCGCAAAAGCCCAAACCTTCCTGCCATGCAATTATGGCTGGCAGCTGGAAACCCAATGGTTATGATAGTGTACGTAATATTTTGCCGGGTTTTGGTGCTGTTGTCAACATCATCAACGGAGGTATAGAATGCGGTACCGGCAAACCCGATGGCACTTATAGCCGTGTAGGATACTATCAGTATTTTTGTAATTATTTTAAAGTAAGTACGGGGACAGATAGCAGTTGTATGGAACAAAAGCCATTCAACAGTATAAATTAACCTATCGGGTAAAAGTATACGCCCAGTAAATCAATACAAACTGCAACAAAGTTCTAATAAACGCCAGTTGTTTGGTGATGGTAAATTTTCCCATTTTAAAAGGAGCCAGTTGTTGCATGTGAATGTGTACCGGGAAAAAACTAGTAAGCATAGCCATAATAATCCATGCAGCCCAATAACGCGTTTCATCAAAATATAATGCTATGCCCAGTGTAATTTCTGCAATACCAGCCGCGATATTCAAGAATTTTTTAGCAGGAAAATAAAATGGCATTATTTTGATATATATTCTAGGCTGGAGAAAATGATTGATGCCCGCAGCCACATATAGTACTGTCATTGACCAAAGTGAAACTGTATTGAAATTGGCTTGCATCTGCTTCAGGATTTTTGTGTACAATTATAATAAAACCTACAAACGTTTGTTCTTAAAAAAGAATAGTAGTATATCAGTTACGGCTATTACTTTTGCAAACAATTTAGTGAAAAGTGATGAAACACTTTAATGCTTTAATTCATTTAAAATAAAATATTTCATACAGTTAAAATTTGATAGGCATATATGAAAGTAATGAAATTCGGAGGCACCAGTGTAGGAAAACCGGAAAGAATGCATCAGGTAGCCCAACTGATTACAAAAGACAATGAACCGGTAATTATAGTACTGAGTGCACTCAGTGGCACTACTAATGCCTTAGTTGAAATTAGTAACCATTTGGCAGAAAGTAACAAAGATGAGGCACGTGTATGTATTCAAAAATTAGAAGCGCATTATCAATCATTCATTCTTTCACTTTTAAAACAACCCGAATTTTTAGCAAAAGCCAAGGCAATTGTAGCTGAGCATTTTGAATTTCTGAATATCATTACACGGATATCATTTAGTGAGGCATTAAATAAAGATATTTTAGCACAAGGTGAATTGATGAGTACACGGTTGTTTTCAGTGTATTTGGAAGAACAAGATATTGATCATGTATTATTACCTGCATTAGAGTTTATGCGGATAGATGCTAATGAAGAACCCAATTTACCTGTAATTAAAACCAAGATAGAGGCTTTACTGAAACAGCATTCCGATAAAAAATTATTTATTACCCAGGGGTATATTTGTAGAAATGCTCGTGGCGAGGTAGATAATTTGAAAAGAGGTGGAAGCGATTATACTGCATCACTGATTGCAGCAGCAGTGAATGCCAGTGTTTGTGAAATATGGACAGATATTGACGGTATGCACAATAATGACCCCCGTGTTGTAAATAAAACCATTGCTATTGAGCAATTAAGTTTCGATGAAGCAGCTGAGCTGGCCTACTTTGGTGCAAAAATTTTGCATCCTACCTGTATTTGGCCTGCACAACAGCAAAATGTTCCGGTTAAGTTACTGAATACCATGGAACCCACTGCAAAAGGCACTACCATTATGCATGAAGCGGGCAGTGTTGGGGTAAAAGCCATTGCAGCAAAAGATGGTATTTTTGCCATAAAAATTCGAAGCAGCCGCATGTTACTGGCTTATGGTTTTTTACGTAAAGTATTTGAGGTGTTTGAAAAGTACAAAACTTCTATTGATATGATTACCACTTCTGAAGTGGCTGTTTCTGTTACAATTGATAATCCTGTTTTTTTAAATGAAATCATCCGTGAATTAGAACCATTTGGTGTTGTTGAAACCGATACAGAACAAACCATTATTTCCATTGTAGGTAATCAGATTGCCGAAACCAAAGAAGTGCTGATGAAGTTGTTTGATGCCATACATGATATCCCTGTACGGATGGTAAGTTATGGTGGTAGTCCGCACAATATTTCGCTTCTGGTACCTTCTGCCTATAAAAAAGAAACCCTTCAATTATTGAACAAGGGTTTATTTGGCCTGGAATAATTACATATAAACATATATAAAGACTGCAATTTTTTCAAGCTGCAGTCTTTTTTAGTTTTAGATTTTGTTGTGATGCTTAAATAATCAGTAAAGCATCACCATAGCTGAAGAAACGATATTTATCTTTTATTGCTTTTTTATAAGCCTCCATGGTTAAGTCATAACCCGCAAATGCACAAGTCATAATTAACAAACTAGTTTTGGGTAAATGAAAATTGGTTACCAAACTGTCTGCCACACTAAATTCATAGGGAGGATGTATAAAATGATTGGTCCAACCTTCACTGGGCTTTAATAGTTTTTGTGCAGTAAAACTACTTTCCATAGCACGCATGGTAGTGGTACCAATTGAGCAGATGCGATGGCCGGTTTGTTTGGCCGTATTCACAATGCGGCAGGCTTCTTCTGTAATTTGATAATATTCTGCATCCATTTTGTGTTTACTTAAATCTTCTACTTCAATGGGCCTAAAAGTACCTAAGCCGGTATGCAGTGTAACCTCCGCAAAACGGATACCTTGAATTTCGCAGCGTTTAATTAACTCTTTACTAAAATGCAGACCTGCAGTGGGGGCTGCTACAGCACCTTCATATTTTGCATAAACGGTTTGGTAGCGCTCTTTATCTTCTTCATCGGGTTTGCGTTTAATGTATTTGGGTAAGGGTGTTTCACCGAGTGTTTCCAGCATTTCTTTAAAACTGGCGTCATCTCCTTCCCACAAAAAACGAATGGTACGGCCACGGCTGGTGGTGTTATCAATTACTTCTGCCACCAATTCTTCATTATCACCAAAATATAATTTATTACCTACTCTTATTTTGCGGGCCGGGTCTACAATAACATCCCATAAACGGTTGGGTTTATTGAGTTCTCTTAAAAGGAAAACTTCAATTTTGGCACCTGTTTTTTCTTTTCTACCATACATTCTTGCCGGAAAAACCTTGGTGTTATTGACAACAAATACATCTTTGTCGTCGAAATATTCCAATATATCCCTAAAATGTTTGTTTTCCATGTTGCCGGTTTTACGGTCAACCACCATCATTCGGCTGTCTTCTCTTCTTTTTGTGGGATTTTGGGCAATGAGGTTTAAAGGTAAATCGAATCGAAATTGAGATAGTTTCATGTGTCTAATCTTTTTTTTGAAATGATAGCCACATTCAGTTTGCCGCCGCCTTACGGGGCGACTCGCTTCATGTTACGGCATGAATTTTTTTGAAGGGTGCAAAGTTAAGCTTATTCGCTGTACTTACAAAGTAAATCATGCAAATATATTACAGCATGGCATTGATTAGGGTTTGGGTATAAGCGCTTGTTGGATGATGGCAAATTTGTTCTGTAGTACCTATTTCTTCTATTCTGCCTTTATTCATTATCATTATTCTGTCGCTGATATATTTTACAACACCCATGTCGTGCGAAATAAATATGCCTGTAAAATTGAATTCATTTTTTAAATCATTGATTAAATTTAAAATCTGTGCCTGCACACTTACATCTAAAGCAGCTACACTCTCATCGAAAATAATGAGGCTTGGATGTACTGCCAAAGCTCGTGCAATCACCACTCTTTGTCTTTGACCGCCACTGAGTTCTTTAGGATAACGGCTATAATAATTGGGATTGAGTTTTACTTTCTCCAGCAAAGCCAACACATGTTCTTTCTTTTCAGATGGCGTTGCAAACAACCCGTGTACTTTCATTGGTTCGACAATGGTTTCTCCAATGGTTTGGCGGCTGTTTAATGAGGTATAAGGGTCCTGAAAAACCATTTGTATTTCTTTGCGCCAGTGCTTGTTTTTAGAAGATAGGGCAGATAAATTCATTCCATTAAAATAAATGGAACCATTTTCAACAGGTATAATTTGCATGATGGCTTTTGCCAATGTGCTTTTGCCACATCCACTTTCACCTGCCACACCCAAAATTTCACCTGTATACACTTCAAAATGAATATTGTGCAATATGTTTTGGAAGGCAATTGGGGTGCCTGCCATATTTCTTTTAATAGGAAAACGAATATTCAGCTGTTGTACCCGCAAAATTGGGGTTTTACTGATAGGTGCAATTGTTGATGTATATTTTAAAGCCGGTGAATGGTATGTTTTTGCAATGATACTCCCGTCTATTAATTCTTCCATTAAATCCTGAACCAGCGGTAAATGTTGCCCATGAAGGTACATGGATGGGCGGCAGGCTAACAAGGCTTTTGTATAAGGATGCGAAGGATGACTAAAAATAATATCACTGGTATTGCTTTCAACAATTTTTCCTTTATACATCACCATTACTTTTTGTGCGTATTTTTTCACTACCCCTAAATCGTGGCTAATGAACAGGAGTGCCATTTGATGGGTTATTTGTAGTTGCTGTAATAAATCGAGCAAAATTTTTTGAACGGTAGCATCCAGAGCTGTGATAGGTTCATCGCAGATCAACAGGTCGGGCTGGCAACTCATGGCCATAGCAATCATCACTCTTTGTTTTTGGCCGCCACTTAGTTCATGTGGGTATTTATAAAATAAACGTTCCGGATCGGGTAATTGGACCTGTTGAAATAAGGCCAGCGCTTTTTGTTTAGCTGCTTTTTTTCCCATTGACAAATGAGCTTTTATAGCTTCTGTTACCTGCCTGCCACAAGTCATGATGGGATTCAGCGATGACATGGGTTCTTGAAAAATCATGGCGATTTTTTGACCTCTGATGTTGCGTATTTGTTGCATTCCGGTAGTAAGCAAATCAATCGTTTCTTCCTTGTTATTGTAAACAATACTTCCGTTTTTGTAAAAAGCAGGAGGGCTTGCAATTAAACGTAGTACTGACAGGGCGGTAACAGATTTGCCACTACCGCTTTCTCCCACAATGGCCACCCATTCGCCCCGCGATATTGTGAACTGAATGTTTTCAATAGCAGTGGTAATGTTTTTATTTTGAACAAAATCAACTGATAGTTGATTGATTTCTAACAAAGGTTTAGACATAGTGCTAATTAAACCATTTTTCTGCATAGAATCTCTAATAATTTCAAACATTGTTTAAATGTTGTTTAACAATTGCATCACTGGTTAATCTTTGCGTAAATTTTATAACATGTATGCATTTCATGGCATACAATGCCCTAATTTTGCGAAACTAAAGTTTTGGTACAGCCTATTTTTGTTATGATAAAATCAGCCTGGTGGAAGATATTGAGTTTCTTGTTATTAATGTACACCTGTTTTATGGGGTTTTTAGTAAGAGTGCCTACGCCACCCGGTGTTCCTTTACAACAAAGCATCCGTAATTTATTTTTTCATGTGCCCATGTGGTTTGGGATGAATATTTTATTCCTGGTATCCTTTATATATGCCATAAAATATTTACGTAATCCGCTTAAAAAGTATGATACCTATTCATTAGAATATGCCCGTACCGGAATAGTTTTTGGCATTCTGGGCTTAGTTACAGGTGCCATTTGGGCCAAATACCAATGGGGTGCTGCCTGGAGTGGCGATGCCAAACAAAATGGGGCCGCTATTGCTTTACTCATTTATTTGGCTTATTTTGTTTTAAGAGGTTCGTTGAATGATGATGAGAAAAAAGCCAGGGTAGGTGGTGTTTATAATATATTTGCATTTTTTATGTTATATCCCTCTATCTGGATATTACCCAGATTAGTAGAAAGTTTGCATCCGGGTGGATTGGGTAGTGACGGCAACCCGGCATTGAATGGGAATGATTTAGACGCTTCCATGCGTTTGGTGTTTTGGCCCGCTGTTATTGGCTGGTCACTTTTAGGTGTTTGGATAACCACCTTGCGTATTCGGTTACAATTTATTAAAGAAAAAGCCATAGCATAATGATAAAAAAAATAAAATTTTGGATGATGGCAGTATGCTTATTCTTATTGAATAATGTACTGGTGGCACAAACCAATACACCAGATGATGGTAGCATCATGAAAAGTAATGGAAAAATTTATGTAGTAATGGCAGTGGTAGTGGTAATTGTGCTGGGCTTATTCATTTATCTGATTGCATTAGACCGTCAAATCAGGCGCATTGAAAAAAAGTAGAACATCCTATTTCTACCACTTCATTATTAAAAATACACACAATTTTATCTTCACTAGCATAAACGATTTACTACGATACATAATATTTAAAAACGATTGATTATGTCAAATGAACAGTACAGCTTTTTTCATAACGTAGAACGCAGTTTTGATAAAGCAGCAGAATTTACCAAATGGGATAAAGGTTTGTTAGAACAAATCAAAGCCTGTAACAGCGTGTATAGAATGCGTTTTCCTGTTAAAATGGATGACGGCAGGATAGAAGTAATTGAAGCCTATCGGGTACAACACAGTCAGCACAAATCACCCTGTAAAGGGGGTATTCGCTTCAGTGAAGCAGTTGATCAGGACGAGGTAATGGCTTTGGCCAGTTTAATGACTTATAAATGCGCCATTGTAAATGTGCCTTTTGGTGGGGCCAAAGGTGGAATTAAAATTAATCCCAGAAATTACAGCACTTATGAGTTAGAAAAAATTACCCGCCGTTATACCAGTGAATTGGTAAAGAAAAATTTTATTGGTCCCGGCATAGATGTTCCGGCACCTGATTATGGAACAGGAGAAAGAGAGATGGCCTGGATTGTAGATACCTATGCTTCATTAAAACCCGGCGAAATTGATGCTGCCGGTTGTGTTACCGGAAAACCCGTATCGCAGGGTGGGGTTCGGGGCAGAAAAGAAGCCACCGGATTGGGGGTATTTTATGGTGTTCGCGAAGTATGCAATATGGCCGGCAGAATGAAAAAATTAGGTCTTACTCCCGGTGTTGAAGGAAAGCGAGTAGTAGTGCAGGGTTTGGGTAATGTGGGCTATCACTCTGCAAAATTTTTCAGAGAGCATGGTTCAATCGTTATTGCCATTGCTGAATATGAAGGTGCTATATTTAACCCCAACGGTTTGAATGAGGAAGCGGTATTTCAGCATCGAAAATCAACCGGTTCAATTTTAAATTTTCCCGGTGCAACAAATATTGTAAAAAGTACTGATGCATTGGAGTTAGAATGTGATATTTTGATACCTGCAGCATTGGAGAATGTAATTAATGGCAATAATGCAGACCGCATCAAAGCAAAAATTATTGGAGAAGCTGCCAACGGTCCATTAACACCTGAAGCCGATGCTATTTTAAACAAAAAAGGCACTTTAATTGTGCCCGATATGTACTTAAATGCCGGTGGAGTAACGGTGTCTTATTTTGAATGGCTTAAAAACCTTTCACATGTGCGTTATGGCCGTTTGGAAAAAAGGTTTACTGAAAATATGAATAGCCATATTTTAACGCAAATGGAAGGACTAACCGGGAAAAAAGTTTCTGATGCTGAAAGAAAATTCATTATGCATGGGGCTGAAGAAGTAGATTTAGTGCATAGCGGATTGGAAGAAACCATGATTACTGCTACACAGGAAATTATTGAGATTTGGGATAAAAATTCTGAAATTCCTGATATGCGTACTGCAGCATATGTTTGTGCTATTAATAAAGTAGCTATTTCATATAATGAATTGGGAATTTTCCCATAATCTGCTTCATGTACAATGCTGAATAATATTGCCGTTGCTTTTGCAACGGCTTTTTTTCGGTGTACAAAAATTGATGATACCAAATGAATTCATTAATTTAACTGTTGATTCATTGATGATATGAGAAACCTTATTGCTATATTCCTGCTCATTCCTGTTTGCATTGAAGCACAACCGCCCAAATGGATCAATAATATTTTAAGTAATGAGGTGATTAAAATTCCCGTTTATCAGATAGATGCAGTCAGTACTTCTGTTTTGTATTTACCCATGCCTTTTGCCAAATCTGATTTTGTTGATACTGCCGGTGTCTTTCATTTACAACATGCAGATATTTTATCGGTTGATTTGGTATTTACTGATTATCCTGCAGTCAAAACATTAACATCACTCAATGGTGCCCGGTTCAAATCATTGCTACAACTTATTCCCTTTATTCATGATCAATCTTTTACACAATGGAGAATGATTCGCCAAACCAATGGAAAGGATGCCATCACTTCAGAACAATTGATGCACGGATTCGTAATTCATTATCGTTCCTTTCCTACACTTGCCTCGGTTCAAAAAGAATTAACCCTGGTAAAACAAACAGCAACTGCACTCCGGCAATTATCATATCATCCGGTTCTGCAAACTGCTTCCAATGCACCTGAACCGGCTAAAAAAATCAGGTATTGGGATGTAATTTATGGTTCATCAGCATCCACCGCATCTGTATTCTATATCAAAAATAGGCCGGTATTGCAAATTGCTGATACTGTTTTTACTTCAATTGTACCATCCGATTCAATTGTGCAAATGCCTTTTAAGGCTGCCATGCAAAAAAGAATGCTTACCCGGCAACAACAACAAAAGTTTCAAAAAGCAACACAATTGTATTGTTTATTAGGTGCACCACGTGAATGGTCGGATGATCAACCGCATCAATCAGTTGTAATCGCCAATCCATTACCGTTACCAGACATAACATTATTACATAACCTGCGGCAACAAACATTCAAACAGGCATTATTGGTGGTAGATGTTACGGCCAGTATGTCGTTGTATACGGTACAACTGTTACATTGGTTGCAACAAACAGATACGCTGCATTCCATTAAACAGTTTTCCTGTTTTAATGATGGAGATGATATGCCTACAGAGCAAAAGGTAATGGGGCATACCGGCGGTATTTATATAACGCCATACACCAATATTAAAAATGCTGCTGCATTGATGGAAACTGCCATGCAAAAGGGTTCCGGGGGTGATACGCCCGAAAATGTTTGTGAGGCGCTCATTCAATCTATAGCGCGTTGTGCAGATTGTAAAGAAGTTGTTTTAATAGCTGATAACTGGGCGCCGGTAAGAGATATTGAACTGGTACAAGAAATAAAAAAGCCGGTACACATTATGATTTGCGGTGGTACAATTGGCGTGCATCCTGATTATGTAACCATTGCCTATAAAACCGGTGGAAGTTTGCATTTCACTGATAAAACAATTTCAGATTTTAGTGCGTTGCAAAATGGGGGGGAGCTGCTGATCCGTTCTTTGCCATTCCGGATAGATAAAAATGGCCGGGTTATGGTTAGTATCCACAGCCGTCATGAATGATATTCGGGTAAATCGTCAAGGGCTTTTCCATTCATGGTATCCCAACAAAAACTTTGGTTCCCATTTGTTATTACCAGATAATCGGTTTTTAATATTTGTTGGTATGATAAAATCTGGTCAATAATAGAAGTGGATAAGGATACCTTCATCTCCTTACATTCTATCAGCATCCAGGGCACCTTGTTTTTATAAATGGCAATATCAAATCTTTTCTTTTTATCGCTTATCCGTATTTCCTGTTCAACTGCAATCAACGATGCAGGATATTTTTTTTCTTTTACCAGATAATTTAAAAAATTTTGTCGTACCCATTCTTCCGGCGTTAAGGTTACCCAGCTTTTTCTGATTGTATCAAAAATAAAAGCTTTTTCGCCTTGTTCTTTAATACTAAAATCCGGTTTGGGGTACTGTATTTGAATCATGATTTGAAGTTGGTTTTTGCCATCTCAATTTTTTTGAAATAGTTTGTAAATATACGTTTTGATATTTTTTTAATGGAAGCATGCAGAATTTAAGCAAAAAATGGCTACATTTACCGGTTAAACTATTGGGAAATATTGAAATAAATCAATTACCTGTTGTTTTGAAAATTAGAATGATGTAACGATTGTGTATTTAAATAATATACATTATATATTAAGAAATTATGAAAACAAAATCTGAAATTGTAAAAAACTGGTTACCCCGTTATACCGGCGAAAAATTAGAAAACTTTGGGGAATATATATTGCTCACCAATTTCAATAATTATGTTGAAAAATTTGCAGAATGGAATAAGGTAAATGTAGTGGGAAGAGATCGTTCTTTTCAATGTGCAACAGCGAATGATATTACGATTATTAATTTTGGGATGGGGAGTCCGGGTGCAGCCACGATTATGGATTTACTTTCAGCCATTGAACCCAAAGCAGTATTGTTTTTAGGAAAATGTGGTGGCTTAAAAAAACGTAATAAAATTGGTGATTTAATTTTACCCATTGCTGCCCTTCGCGGCGAAGGTACTTCTAACGATTATTTTCCACCTGAAGTGCCTGCACTGCCGGCATTTGCTTTGCAAAAAGCTATTTCAACCACCATTCGCGATAATAAAGTTGATTATTGGACAGGAACTGTTTACACTACCAACAGACGGGTTTGGGAACATGACGATGATTTTAAGGCCTACCTTACCAAGGTTCGTGCTTATGCCATTGATATGGAAACAGCAACAATATTTACTGTTGGTTTTTATAACCATATACCTACAGGGGCATTATTACTGGTAAGCGATTCTCCTATGATTCCTGAAGGGGTAAAAACAGAAGCAAGTGATAAAAAAGTAACCAGCAAATTTGTAGACCGTCATCTTAAAATTGGTATTGATTCACTTTTACAACTTAAAAATAACGGATTAACGGTAAGGCACTTGCGTTTTTAATCTTTCCATAAAAAAGGAAACAATATAAAGGCCAGTATGGCCACCATTGCATCGAGGCCAATCATTAAACCCACCATTTGCCAGAGGCCACCCTGAACAACAGAGGAAAAGCCAATGGATGCAATTTTGATGAGTAGCAATAGCTGCGGTATAATGAGTGGAAACCCCATGATAGCCATCAATGCAGCCTGTTGTTCTGCTTTAGCAGCAATGGCAGCTAAAAATGTAAATACCAAACTAAGGCTAAGCCCGCCTAACATACTAATACCCACAAAGGCGGTCATGTTTTTAAGTGGATTACCCAATAGCAAGGTAAATACAGCCAAACTAACAAGGCTCATCAATAACATGAGTATGGCATTGAACACCAGTTTTGCGATCATAAAATCGCCGGCACCTGCAATTGAATAAAAATACAACATTCTACCCCTGCTTTCAGCTAAAAAACTTTTGGCTACAGCATTAATGCATATAAATAATTGCACTACCCAAAATAAAGCATTCCAAACCCGATCTTCCGGTTGCCCCATACTTAAATACACTACAAAAATAGTAGAAGCCACATACAGTAAAATACCGTAGAAGGTATATTGCTGTCGGGTTTCGAGCAATATATCTTTTTTAATTAGGGCAATAATGTGCTGCTTGTTCATCAGGGCTTAATTTGATGGCATTTCCTGCATCTGGGTTCATAAATATCTTTTTCGCCCAATAAAACCTGGCCAGACTGTTCTGTTTTTCTATGCGATATGTTCGCGATATTGCCACATACTACACAAATGGCATGTAGTTTGGTAATGTAATCTGCTCGTGCTAACAAATTGGGCATTTGTCCAAATGGGTTGCCTAAATAATCCATATCTAATCCTGCAATAATAACGCGTATACCCCTTAAAGCCAATTTTTCACATACATCACCAATTTCATCATCAAAAAATTGCGCTTCGTCAATACCAACTACGTCAACATCCTGTGCCAAAAGTAGTATAGTTTGTGAATTTTCTATAGGAGTGGAAGCAATGGCATTGGCATCATGACTTACCACATCATTATCATCATATCTGGTATCAATTGCAGGTTTAAAAATTTCAACTTTCAAATTAGCAATTCTGGCTCTTTTCAATCTTCTAATCAGTTCTTCTGTTTTTCCGCTAAACATACTGCCGCATATCACTTCAATCCAACCAATTTTATCGCCTTTGATGTGTGGTTCTATAAACATTTTTTTAAAAGGGTTAATTGGTAAAAGCTTATTAACTTTAACCGTATTTTCAAACATCAAATGTATTACATCCTATGGAAAGAGTAGATACTCTTATCAACAAATTAAATGAGCAATGGGCAAAAAAAGAGTCATCGGCTGCTTTATTAGCCACTGTTCAATTGTTGCTGGCAGCCTTGCAGCAGGATCATCATCATGCGCCTGTGGGTAATCATGTATCGGTGGTGATGCCATTTCATTTTCCTGCTTCTGGTTCAGAACAGGCTATGCCCATTCCGGAAAAGAAAATTTTAGAGGATAATAAGGATACATCGAATACCTACATAGCAAATCTATTCCAAAAGCCAACATTCATTCCGCATCCTAACAAACCCGCCTCCGAATTTAAGGAAGGAATGGAAGGCGATAAAAGCCTGAACGAAAAATTAAAAACAGAAAAGAAAGAATTAGCAGCCACCTTACAGGAAGCACCCATAAAAGATTTACACAAAGCCATTGGCATTAACGATCGCTATCTTTTTGTGAATGAATTGTTTCATGGAGATGAAACCATGTTTGAAAGGAGTATTAAAACCATTAATGGTTTTGCATCTTTTCCGGAAGCTTCATTTTGGATGGAAAAAGAACTAAAACTGAAATTAGGCTGGCAGGATGAGAATGAAACAATTGCCACTTTTTATCAATTGGTTAAAAGAAGATTTTCCTGAATATATTTTATAATACCTCTGGTTGAACCAGCATGCTGTTGTACATAATTTCCGGAAATTTTACAGGCATTTGAATATAGCTCCGCTTCATTCAATAATTTTTTAAATTCTTGTTCAAGCATCAAAGCATCATCTATGCTAAAGGCTCCACCTAATTCAACCAAGGCTGTTGCTTCAAAAAATTTATCGTAAACGGGGCCAAAAACAACAGGTTTGCCATAAACGGCGGCTTCTAAAATATTATGTACCCCATCTTCCCCAAATCCACCTCCTACATAGCATATAGTGGCGTATCGGTACAATCGGCTTAACATACCAATATTATCAATGATTAAAGCGTTGCATCCTGAAAAATCGATACCTGCATGTAAACCGGAGTAGCAAATATTATTTTTATATAGTGCTTTGCATTCGGCAATTCTATCTTCATCAATTTCATGTGGGGCAATAATAAAGCATAACTCAGGATGGGAATTGGCAAAATGATCTAAGGCTTCATCGTCTTCTGTCCATGTACTGCCAGCAACAATAACCTGCCTGTTTTGAATAAATTGTTCAATCAATGCATTTTGATAAGACTCAAGGGCAATATTAATAACACGGTCAAATCTGGTATCTCCGGCAACAGTGGTTTTATTGTCCAATCCAATAGAAGCAAGTAGTTTTTTTGAATCCTGATTTTGAACAAACAGATGTTGAAAGCAATGTAGCATGTTTCGATGCAGGCCTCCATACCATTTAAAAAATGGCTGGTTGCCTCTGAAAATGCCTGATACCAAAATGGCAGGGATATTTTTATTTTTGATAGCAGTTAAATAATAATACCAAAATTCATATTTAACAAATACTACCAAAGCAGGCATTGTTATGGTCAGCCATTGCTCAGCATGGGCAGCACTATCCATTGGTAAATAAAACATCCAATCAGCAATGGCATCATTCTTTTTTGCTTCATAACCCGAAGGAGAAAAAAAAGTAACCAGAATTTTATAAGCAGGAAATTGGGTTTTTATCTGTTCCATTAATGGCCTTCCCTGTTCAAATTCGCCTAATGAGGCGCAATGAAACCAAACAGTGGGTGAAGTATTGTTTTGTAAAGCATCTGAAACCTGATCAAAAATATTTTTTCTGCCGGTTAACCACAAAGCAGCCTTTTTATTGCCACGTTGAATGAGCCTGGCAATAACCACATACAATTTTAAAAAAAGGTTATAAAAAAAAAGTTGCCACATAATTGTTGGTACAAATAAACGCTTTTAAACCATTTAATGTACAAGTTATGGCATGAAATATGTAAAACTGTTTTCAATTATAATTTTGTTTTACTTTTGCCGCACTTAAATTGAGCCCATGAAACCAATTCAAATGGTGGATACCAAAACCCAGTATCTTAAAATTAAAGATGCTATACAAGAAGGAATTCAGGAAGTGTTAGAGAGTGCTGCATATATTAATGGGCCTGCTGTTCAAAGGTTTACCCATTCTTTAAATACCTATATGGGGTCCAAACACACCATTCCTTGTGCCAATGGTACCGATGCGTTACAAATTGCTTTAATGGCATTGGGTTTACAACCCGGCGATGAAATAATTACTCCATCCTTTACCTATATTGCAACTACTGAAGTGGTGGCTTTATTGCGTTTAAAGCCGGTGTTTGTTGATGTGGATCCTGTTACATTTTGTATTGACCCCAATGTTATTGAAAAATCCATTACTCCAAAAACCAAAGCAATTGTGCCGGTGCATTTATACGGACAGGCGGCGAATATGGAAGCAATTATGGCCATTGCAGAAGCACACCATTTATTTGTTGTGGAAGATAATGCGCAGGCCATTGGTTGTAACTATACCTTCTCAAATGGTACAACTGTAAAAACAGGAACCATTGGCCATATTGGATGTACCTCTTTTTATCCCAGTAAAAATTTAGGTGCTTATGGTGATGGGGGTGCTATGTTTACCAACGATGACACATTGGCGGACAAACTGCGAATAATTGCTAATCATGGTCAAAAGGTTAGGTATTATCATGATGTGGTAGGATGTAATTCCAGATTAGATGCCATACAGGCCGCTATTTTAGATGTTAAATTAAAACACCTGGATGAATATATTGCCGCACGTAATCAGACTGCTGCATTTTATAACCAGGCATTTGCCAACCATGCAAATATTACTGTGCCGGGTATTGCATCGTATTCAAACCATGTTTATCATCAATATACGCTGGTATTGAATAATGCTGACAGAGATGCTTTGAATGCCTATTTGGCTGAACAAAAAATTCCTTCCATGATCTATTATCCTGTACCCGGCCATAAACAAAAAATGTTCAGCACATTTGGTTTGCCGGAAGTGCAGTTGCCTGTTACTGACTGGCTTACCGAACGGGTAATTTCACTGCCCATGCATACAGAATTAGATGCAGAACAATTAGGATATATTACCACGCATGTTTTAAATTTTTTAAATAAATAATATATGAAGATAGCAGTTGTTGGTACCGGATATGTTGGATTAGTTTCCGGAACCTGTTTTGCTGAAACCGGAAATCATGTTACTTGTATTGATATAGATGCCAAAAAGGTGCAAAAATTAGCTGCCGGCACCATTACCATTTATGAGCCGGGTTTAGAAAAAATTTTCATCAGAAACTTAAATGAAAAGCGGTTAGATTTTACTACCCATCTTGCCGAAGGCATAAAAGATGCACAAATCATTTTTCTGGCATTGCCTACCCCGCCGGGGGAAGATGGTTCTGCTGACTTAAAATATATTTTAGGGGTTGCAGACCAGTTAGGAAAATTATTAAACGGTTATAAAGTAATAGTTGATAAAAGTACCGTTCCGGTTGGAACGGCCGATAAAGTAAAAGCAGCCATTGCCGCAAATTTTAAGGGTGAATTTGATGTGGTAAGTAATCCTGAATTTTTAAGAGAAGGTGTTGCTGTAGATGATTTTATGAAACCAGACAGGGTAGTGATTGGTACTACTTCTGAAAGAGCCAGAAAAATAATGGGTGAATTGTATGCTCCGTATGTGCGGCAAGGTAATCCCGTTATATTTATGGATGAAAAAAGTGCAGAGCTCACAAAATATGCTGCCAATTCTTTTTTGGCAACCAAAATATCATTCATGAATGAAATTGCACAACTCTGCGAAAAGTTAGGAGCAGATGTGGATATGGTACGCAGGGGTATTGGTAGTGACGAACGCATTGGAAAACGATTTTTATTTCCTGGTATTGGTTATGGTGGCAGTTGCTTTCCAAAAGATGTGCAGGCCTTAATTAAATCTGCCGAACAAGTGCAATACGATTTTAAAATTTTAAAAGCAGTTGAAACAGTAAATGAAAACCAAAAATTGCACCTGCTTCCTAAAATAAAAAATTATTTTTCAGGCAAACTGACAGGTAAGCATTTTGCATTGTGGGGTTTAGCTTTTAAACCGAATACAGATGATATTCGTGAAGCACCTGCTTTGTATATCATTCAGGTATTATTAGCCGAAGGTGCTACCATTACAGCTTTTGATCCGGAAGCAATGCACAATGTGCAACAGCAAATTGGCGATCGTATTCACTATGCAAAAGATCAGTATGAAGCCCTGCAAAATGCAGATGCATTAATTATTGCTACTGAGTGGAATGAATTCAGAACACCCGATTTTGACGAAATGGTAAAAAGAATGAATCAGAAAACTATATTTGATGGCAGAAATTTATTTGAAGTAAAAATCATGCAGGATAAAGGTTTTTATTACGAAAGTATTGGCCGTCCATAAAAACAATTACATGGAAAAAAAACGCATTCTCATTACCGGAGCAGCCGGATTTTTAGGCTCGCATTTATGCGACAGATTTATAAAAGAAGGCTATGATGTTATTGGTATGGATAACCTGATTACAGGCGATCTGCGCAATATTGAGCACCTGTTTAAACTGCCCGAATTTGAATTTTATCATCACGATATATCTAAATTTATACATGTACCCGGTAAGCTGGATTATATTCTTCACTTTGCCTCTCCGGCCAGCCCCATCGATTATTTGAAAATACCCATTCAAACTTTAAAAGTTGGCTCATTGGGAACGCATAATTGTTTGGGTTTGGCAAAAGAAAAGAAAGCAAGAATGCTCATTGCTTCTACTTCAGAAGTATACGGCGACCCATTAGTGCACCCTCAAAATGAATCGTACTGGGGAAATGTGAATCCAATCGGTCCTCGTGGTGTATATGATGAAGCCAAAAGATTTCAGGAAGCCATTACCATGGCATACCATACCTATCATGGATTAGAAACCCGTATTGTTCGTATTTTCAATACGTATGGCCCTCGTATGCGTTTAAATGATGGCCGGGCATTACCCGCTTTCATTGGTCAGGCTTTGCGTGGGGAAGATTTAACCGTATTTGGTGACGGAAGCCAGACTCGCTCTTTTTGTTACGTAGATGATTTAATTGAAGGAATTTACAGATTGTTGTTAAGTGATTATCCTTATCCGGTAAACATTGGCAATCCCAATGAAATCAGTTTAAAAGATTTTGCAGAAGAAGTATTGAAATTAACCGGCGCCGCTGTAAAAATAGTGTACAAACCCTTACCTGTAGATGATCCAAAGCAAAGGCAACCCGATATTACAAAAGCAAAAGAAATTTTAGGATGGCAACCCACTATTGACAGAGCAGAGGGCTTGAAGCGCACTTATAATTATTTTAAATCTTTACCACATGAAGAATTATTTAAGCAGCCAAAAGAATTTGTTCAGCATTAAATTGTATTCAACAAAAAAATTATGCAGCAAAAAGAGAAAGTAGCTATTATTGGCTTAGGCTATGTGGGGCTTTCTCTTGCATTGGCATTTGCCAAAAAAAGAGCAGTAATAGGCTTTGATATTAATGCTGATAAAATTCAATTACTGCAAAATAAGATTGATCCAAATCAGGAATTTGATGCAGATGCTTTCAATGATATTGATATTCAATTTACAGATCAGCTAAAAGATATTGCCGGTGCTGATTATTATATTGTTGCAGTACCTACTCCTGTAAATGGAGAACGGATTCCTAATTTAACAGCATTGCTCAATGCCTGTAAAAGTGTGGGAACCGTTATTACTCCCGGTAATATTGTTATTTTCGAATCCACCGTTTATCCCGGTTGTACCGAGGAAGATTGTATTCCTTTGATTGAACAGGTAAGTGGCTTAAAAGCGGGTACTGATTTTTTTTATGGATACTCTCCCGAACGAATTAATCCAGGTGATGCGCAACATACCCTGGAGCAAGTGATAAAAGTAGTAGCAGGGTGTAATGAATACGCCACTTCAAAAGTTGCTGCATTATATGGCGAAGTAGTGCAGGCAGGTATTCACATTGTACCGAATATTCAAACCGCAGAAGCCGCCAAAATAATAGAGAATACCCAACGCGATTTGAATATTGGATTGATGAATGAATTGTCGATGATTTTTGATAAAATGCAGTTAGATACCAAAGCCGTACTGGCTGCTGCAGCCACAAAATGGAATTTTATGCCATTTTCACCGGGGTTAGTGGGCGGTCATTGTATTGGTGTTGATCCCTATTACCTTACTTATAAAGCAGCCAGATTAGGCTATAATTCCCAAATTATTACTGCTGCAAGAATGATTAATGATGGAATGGGAAAATATGTTGCCGATAAAATTATACAACACTTAATTGTAGCTGTTGATGTGGTGAAAAGTGCGAAGGTGTTGGTGATGGGTGCTACTTTTAAAGAAAATGTATCAGATATCAGAAATGCCAAAATTGCTGATGTGGTATTTGCATTACAGCAATTGAATATACAGGTGCATGTAACAGACCCCAGAGCCAGTCACAATGCCCTGATGCAGGAATATGGATTTGGATTAACAACATCGGTTGAGAAAGATTATGATGTGGTTATTGTGGCTGTGCCACATAAAGAATATCTATTATTAACTGATGATTATTTTAGTTCTATTACACAACCACATGCATTGATTGTAGATATCAAAGGAATTTATTCAAACAAAATTTATTCCAGAAAATATTGGTCACTTTAATTTACGTTCATGTATTTACCAGTTGTACTTGTTACCGGAAAAAATGGTCAGTTAGGCAGTGAACTGCAACAACTTGCTGTTCAGTATAAAGCGCTGTTTCAGTTTATTTTTACAGATAAATCTACATTGGATATCACCAATCCTGATCTCGTTTACCATTTTTTTGAGCAACACAGGCCTCAGTTTTGCATTAACTGCGCCGCCTATACAGCTGTAGATAAAGCAGAAACTGAACAACAACAGGCCTATGCCATTAATGCAGAAGCTGTGAATACATTAGCCAAAGCCTGCGCTGCAACGAATGCTGGTTTCATTAGTTTTTCAACTGATTATGTTTTCGATGGCACACAAAATAAACCCTATAAGCCGGATGATGCTACGCAACCTGTTAACTATTATGGTTATTCAAAATACATGGGTGAACAACTGGCGCTTAAAAATTGTGAAAAATCAATCATTATTCGAACATCGTGGGTTTATAGCAGGTATGGCAATAATTTTGTAAAAACCATGTTGCGTTTAATGAAAGAACGAACTGAAATTAACGTGGTAAACGATCAATATGGCTGCCCAACCTATGCTGCGGATCTTGCAAAAGCTGTATTGGATATTTTGCAACCATTAAGCAATGCATCTTTCAATTATTTCCCATCCGGAATTTATCATTATGCCAATGAAGGTGCTATTTCATGGTTTCAATTTGCACAGGCTATACAGCAATTAACCCAATTGCCCTGTACTGTACATCCCATTCCATCATCTGCGTATCCAACTGCGGCAAAGCGGCCAATGTATAGTGTATTGAACATAAAAAAAATATTGCATGTGTTTCATCTGCAACAGACTAACTGGCGGCAGAGTTTACAAAGTTGTTTAACTGCAATGAAAGCTATGCAACAATAATATTCATATTGCCATAATATTTATATGTTATGGAACAATTTCAAAATTTTCTTGTTATAACTTCAGTTCATTCTAAACATTAAAAAATATAAATTTTATGCAATTACAAAAAGGAATGCAGGCACCTGATTTTGCGCTTTATGATACTGATAGAAATCAGGTAACATTAAGTTCATTGAAAGGCAAAAAAGTAATCTTGTTATTTTTTCCAATGGCTTTTACCGGTGTTTGTACCAAAGAATTATGTGCAGTTAGAGATGGTATGGCAGTTTATAATAATTCAGATGCAGTAGTATTGGGCATTTCAGTAGATTCTCCTTTTACTTTAGCAAAATTTAAAGAAGCAGAAGGCCTGAATTTTCAATTGTTGAGCGATTTCAATAAAGAAGTTTCAACGGCTTATGGTGCAATATATGACTCATTTATTGGATGGATGAAAGGTGTTAGTAAAAGAGCAGCATTTTTAATTGATGCCAATAGCACTATTCAATATGCAGAAGTTTTAGAAAATGCCGGCGATTTGCCTAATTTTGAAGCCATTCAACACATACTGGCAGCATAAATGTAGCCATTTTAAAAAGGGATTGTTTCGTTAACAATCCCTTATTTTTTCTACAAACCTGCTTCATATAATTGTACAGTTGTTGTAGTAATTACCAAAATGGTTCTCTTGTTCACCGGTATGCAGTAACTTAGCTAAGCAATTAAGTGTTGATTGATGACAAAACTTTGCTTTACAATTTTATTGTTTTTTACATGTTTTGCGGGCAATGCACATCCTGAAAAACCTGTTTTCCCTGATAATTTTGATCAGGTAAAATTGGTAACTGTCTACCCCAATCCTGCTACTTCATTCATTAATTTTGAATTTGAAGGAAATCAGAATTATAAAAATTATACTTTATATATATTCAGCTTTATTGGCAAAAAAATGAATGATTATTTGGTGGATGGTACCAAAATTACTGTTCCGCTGGATGATTATTACCGCGGCATGTATGTGTATCAGTTACGCAATCAAAACGGCATCATTGTTCAATCCGGGCGCTTTCAGGTAGTAAAATAATATTGCGCTATTGGTCTTGAACTTCTACAATTAAAAATTTCAGGTATTCCGTATTGTCTAATCCCCGGATGATTGGATGGTCATTGGATTGTGTTTGAAACAAAACCTGTCGTATTCTTTTTCTTGCATCCTTTGCAGCCATTTCAATGGTGGTTAAGAATTGCTGTGGTGTTATTAAATTGGTACAACTGGAGGTAACCAAAAAACCGCCGTTTTCTACTAATTTTATGCCGCGTAAATTAATTTCCTTGTATCCGTTTAATGCATTTTGAATATTGCTCCTGCTTTTGGTAAATGCAGGCGGGTCTAACATTACTACATCATATTTCTGTTCTTCTTTGGCCCATTGTTTCAGCACATCAAATGCATTGGCTACTTCAAACCGGCAAATGTTTTCTAATCCGTTTAAAGCCGCATTTTTATTGGCTTGCTGCACTGCCTGTTCGCTACTATCAATTCCTTTTACTTTTTTGGCACCAAAATGTGCAGCATGAATTTCGAATGTGCCGATATAAGTAAAAGCGCCTAAAACATTTGCATTTTTTACAATGGGTTCAATTGCATTCCGGTTGTGTTGCTGGTCTAAAAAATAACCGGTTTTTTGTCCGTTTTCTATATCCACATAAAATTGTAACCCGTTTTCATTCAATAGAATATTGGTGGGAAATGCAGCCGATAAAAACCCTTTTTGCTGTGGTAAACCCTCCAGTTCCCTTACTGGCACGTCATTGCGTTCATAAATTCCTTTAGGATGAAATATTTGTTCCAACGCAGCTATAATGGCAGGTTTCCATCGGTCAATACCCAATGCCAATGTTTGAATAACAAAATAAGCATTAAACTTATCAATAATCAGAGCGGGCAAACCATCGGCCTCACCAAAAACCAACCGGCAATTTTCCCGGTAGCCTAATTTTTGCCGGTATTGCCAGGCCAACATTATTCTATTGTAAAAAAAGTCTTCATCTATTTTTTCCTTTTTTCTTGTTAACAGCCGAACCGTGATCTGCGATTTTGGATTGTAATAGCCAATTCCAATCAATTTTTTATCATTGCTGTATACTTCAACCAAATCGCCTGGTGTAATGTGTTCGGGAATAGGTTGTAATTCATTCCCAAATATCCATGGATGGCCACCGGCAATTCGGGGATTCATTTTTTTGTTTAAAAAAACCTTTGTCATTTTGCAAAAATAAGCGCAACACCTGCCAATTTTACTGATTCAGGCTTATTGGCAAAAAAATTGCCTTTCTTTAATCACTTCAAATATAAACTATGCAAGGAAAAGACAAACACCAAAAACACCTTACTGAGAGTGATTTATCATTAAATACTGACGAAAATGCAGCCGGGTCTGCACATTTAAAAGAACCCGTGGCAGAACAGGGGGAAATAGAAAAATTAGAAGCCGAAATACAGGAACAAAAGGATAAATATTTACGTTTATTGGCTGAATTCGAAAATTTTAAGCGTAGAACAGCGAAAGAACGTTTGGAATTGCAACAAACAGCCGGAAAAGAAGTGATTGTATCTTTATTGGATGTATTGGATGATTGTGACAGGGCCGAGAAACAATTGAACAGCACAGATGATATTGCCCTGCAAAAAGAAGGTATTCAATTAGTTTTTAATAAACTAAGAAATGTGCTGCAAAACAAGGGGTTAAAAGTAATGGACAGCATGCAAACTGATTTTGATATTGAAAAACATGAGGCTATTACCGAAATTCCTGCTCCGAATGAAAGTTTAAAAGGTAAAGTATTAGATGAGGTACAAAAAGGCTATTATTTGAATGACAAACTGATACGTTTTGCGAAAGTAATTGTTGGAAAATAATATGTAGTGTCTACTACCACAATCACAAGAAAAATTCTATATGTCAAAAAGAGATTATTACGAAATCCTAAGTGTTTCTAAAACTGCTACTGCTGAAGAAATAAAAAAGTCGTACCGCAAAGTAGCAATGCAATACCATCCGGACAGAAATCCTGGCGATAAAGCGGCGGAAGAAAAATTTAAAGAAGCAGCAGAAGCCTATGAAGTGTTAAGTGATCCGGATAAACGTGCCCGCTACGACCGTTATGGCCATCAGGCTTTTGGCCCGGGAAGCAGTGGTTTTGGTGGTGCCCAAAATATGGAAGATATCTTTAGCCATTTTGGCGATATATTTGGAGATGATGTATTTGGCAGTTTTTTTGGCGGCGGAGGTTCCAGACGCGGTAACAGTGGCAGAAGACCAACCGGACAAAGAGGTAGTAATCTTCGGATAAAAATTAAACTAACTTTTGAAGAAATTGCCAAAGGAGTTAATAAACAGGTAAAAGTAAAAAAATACATTGTTTGTTCTACCTGTGGAGGCAATGGTGCAAAAGATAAAAACAGCATACAAACCTGTGGTACTTGTGGTGGCTCCGGACAGGTGCGGAAGGTTACCAATACTTTTTTAGGACAAATGCAAACAGTAACCACCTGCCCTACCTGTAATGGTGAGGGTAGTGCTGTCACCAATAAGTGTACTGCCTGTAAAGGTGAGGGAAGAGTATATGGCGAAGAAACCATTTCAATTGATGTACCTGCCGGCGTGCAGGAAGGTATGCAATTGAGCATGAGTGGAAAGGGCAATGCAGGAGAACGAGGAGGTATGCCTGGCGATTTACTCATTCAGATTGAAGAAGAAGCTCATTCTGATTTACAACGTGATGGGTTAAATGTAGCATTCGATTTGCATATTTCTATTCCGGAAGCCGTTTTTGGTACACAGGTAGAAGTACCTACTATTGATGGAAAAGCTAAAATTAAGATACCGCCCGGTACACAAAGCGGGAAAATATTTCGTTTAAAAGGGAAAGGCTTCCCCGAAGTACAGGGTTATGCTAAAGGTGATCAATTGATTCATGTCAATATCTGGACACCTCAAACAGTTTCGGCGGAAGAAAAGGAAATTTTGGAAAAATTAAGCCATAGCCCCAATTTTAAACCGCAGCCCGGTAAAAATGATAAATCATTTTTTGAAAGAGTAAAAGAAGCATTTCAATAAACTCAAAAGCCCCGAAAGGGGCTTTGGTTTTATAGGTATAATACTGAAAAATAGTTGGTAAAATCGTCTGTAATTCAATACAGAGTTGAGTTATAAGGAAGTTTGGTGAAAATATTTTCGACTAACCAAGTTGCCTTATTTTTTGAAGAATGCCAGTGGTAGAAAAACCTTCAATTATCGGATTAATGACTACACGACCATGATTGGCTAAAACTTCTTTTGCGCCTACAATAGTTTCAATTGTATAATCTCCACCCTTTACCAATACATCCGGTTCCAGTGATTTAATTAATTCTAACGGGGTATCTTCCTCAAAAATAACTACAGCATCCACCATTAATAAAGAGGCAAGTAATAGTACACGGCTATGTTCATGGTTAATTGGGCGCTCTGCACCTTTTAAGCGTTTGGTACTGGCATCACTATTTACACCCACTATCAAAAAATCTGCTTCTTCAGCAGCTTTTGATAGTGAGGCAATATGCCCTTCATGTAAAATATCAAAACAGCCATTGGTAAAAGCAACCGTTTTATTGCGCATTTTCCAGCCTGTTCTAATGGCTTTAAGGGTTGCTAAAGGCATTATTTTTTGTTGAATAGCTTGTGTGTACCGCATACATTTCCTATATAAAAATTCATTCAATTTGTTATGAAGCCTGTGATGTTGGCACCATTCTTTTTTTATTATACCAGGGTAATAATCCCAAACAAACAAATCCCCAAATTAATATAATAATAAATTGTGCAAACCATTGTAATGTTCCATTGGCATAACCAATTCCAAAAGCTATTCCGTTTTTTTCTAAAACCATTGCCATTAAATAAGCATAGGCTCCAATGCCGCCGGGTGTTACAATCATACCAATACTTGCAAAAGCTAATGCAGAAAAAGCTACAGGAATGCCTAAACCGTTGGTACCAACGGTAGCATAAAAACCAACCCAGGTGCCCAACAAGTATAATAACCAAATGCCAAAAGAATAAAAAATGAATAAGCCTTTTTGCTGAATATCTTTAATACTGCTTAATCCTTCCCAAATGCCACGTATAATTTTTTTTAATTGAATTACCAGTTTTAAATGCGCAAAACGGTTAAACCAATGCCTGATGATTACAATGATAATCAGCAAAATACCCATTGCAATGGCCATTTTCCGCACCGAAATTCCTCCCGATTTTGATTGAAAGGTTTCTTTGAATAACTGGATGGCATAGTCGCCTATAATTTCATATTGGGTTAGCAGCGCCAGCAGGAAAACAATTCCAAGCGATAGTACATCAAACGCCCTTTCGGCTACAATAGTGCCAACTAATTTTTCGGCGGGTACTTTTTCATAGCGTGCCAGCAATGTACACTTTAATACTTCACCCAGTCGGGGTACGGCCAAATTTGCCAGATAACCTATCATTACAGCAAAATAAGTATTGATGACAGATGGTTTATAGCCCATGGGTTGCATCAATATTTTCCAGCGCAGCGCTCTGAGAATATGGCTTAATGTAAGTATGAAAAATACCGGAATGAATAGTATATATTTTGCATGGGTTAAAGCGCCGGTAAACTCTCCCCACTGATTAGCAGGTATTTGATGAAGACTCCACCAAACCAAAAATATACCCAGCCCCAGGAAAAAAAGATATTTTACAAATACTTTCAGTTTTCTTTTCATGCAGGAAAATTCTACTGCAATTTACAGAAGCCTGTGTTAATTATAATTTATTTCCCGGTTTTGGAAAAACTACAATTGGTTTAAAAGTTTTGGCAGCGTCAAAATCCATGTGTGCATATGACATGATTACAATAATATCTCCAACAGCAGCTTTTCTAGCAGCCGGCCCGTTTAAACAGACCACGCCTGAACCTCGTTGCCCTTTAATTAAATAGGTTTCTAAACGTTCACCATTATTTACGTTCACCACCTGTATTTTCTCATTTTCAATCATATTGGCAGCATCCATTAAATCTTCATCTAAGGTTAAACTGCCAACATAATTCAAATTTGCCTCGGTAATTACCGCACGGTGAACTTTTGATTTTAATATTTCTATCAGCATAATGGGCGCAAATGTAAAAGATGATAGGATTATAACAAGTTTCCTTTTATTTAGTTAATCATCAAATTGTCAATTAACCGAACGCCTTGTATATATGCGGCTGCCAGTACAATGGTTCGGTTGGCAGGTTTCGTGGTTGATATTGGGGCAAGTGTAGCAGCATCTGCTATGCTAATGTAATCAACTTTTTCAAACCCAGCTTTCAACAGCATTTGGGTTGCCTGTTCCACTAATTCAGCTATTGTAAATTGTTGTATATTAGACTGAATAAATACAAGGCTTTGGTACAGAGCAGCTGCTTTTATCAAATTTTCTGCCGAAAGCCGCCTGTTTCTGGAACTCATGGCCAGTCCGCTTTGTTCACGAATAGTGGGTTGCAGGTGCAATTGTATTTTCAAAAATGCCGGGTTTAATTGTAATAAACGATTTATTACTATGCATTGTTGGTAATCTTTACTTCCCATGTACAGTTGATGCGGCTGAATAATGGTTAATAACCGGTCAACTATTTGACAAACGCCCTGAAAATGGCCTGGACGGTACTTGCCTTCTAAAATGGTTTCTAAGGTTCCTAAAGGGTATGGGGTAATCAGCTTTGGCCCATTGGGGTACATTTCTGAAACTGAAGGCAAAAACAAAACATCACACTGGTGGGTTATTAATAAAGCAATATCGGCTTCAATTGAAATGGGGTATTTTTCAAAATCTTCCGGATTATTGAATTGCGTTGGGTTTACAAAAATGCTGCAAATAGTAAAATTGTTGGCTTGTTTGGCTGCTTCAACCAGCGCAATATGGCCCTTATGCAAAGCCCCCATAGTGGGCACAAACCCAATTGAGGCATTGGCCTTTTTCTGAGATTGAATCATCTCCTGCAGTGCTATAATACTTTTACAAATGACCATATTTTGCCGATATTATTTTCTATAAATATGCTTTTATCACCTATTTGGTGTATTTTAATTAACTTTGCACCCTTATTTTTCGCCTCACTTAAATTGGCTTAGTAGATGTCAAAGAAAAGAATTTTATTTATTGCAACCGAAATGTCGCCTTATTTAGAGTTGACAGAGTTTGCAGAAATTGTAAACAAACTTGCAATAAAGAGCAATGACAGTGGTTTAGAAGTGCGTTGTATTATGCCCCGTTTTGGTGTTATTAATGAACGCCGGCATCGATTACATGAAGTAGTGCGTTTATCGGGAATTAATGTTTCGATTGATGATGATGATTATCCGCTTCAAATTAAGGTAGCTTCTTTACCGAATGCCCGCTTACAGGTTTATTTTTTAGAAAATGAAGATTTCTTTAAACGCAAACAAATTTTTCATGATGATGAAGAAAACTGGTTTGATGATAATGGCTTAAGAAGTATCTTTTTTTGTAAAGGAGCACTTGAAACGGTAAAAAAATTTGGCTGGCCTCCCGATATTATTCATTGCAGCGGCTGGATGACTGGTTTGGTGCCTGCCTATATTAAAACTGCCTACAAACGTGAGGCTGTGTTTAGTAACAGTAAGGTTGTTTTTACCGTAGGGCAAAATACATTTCAGGAAAAATTAAGTGCCGATTTTGTGAAGAAAGCAGTGATTAATGCCAATATTAAAGAGAAAGATTTAGAACTTTTTAAAGACGCTACCAACACTTCTCTTTTCAAAGGTGGTGCGCATTTTGCAGATGCCGTTACAATTGGTGATGATCAATTAGAGAAAAAACTAATGGACGATATCACAAAACTGAAAGGCAAAACCATTGTTCCTTTTAAAGGATGGGATTCTGATTTAACTGAGTATATAGAACTCTATCAGGAATTGTCTAAATAACCGTTGATCAAAAATTATACAGTTGTCTTAGCAACCCATTTATCATTATAACAATACTATTATCTTTGCTTACATTTCAATAAAAACAAATATTCATGTCTTATTTATTTACCTCCGAAAGTGTTTCTGAAGGCCATCCTGATAAAGTTGCCGACCAGATTTCTGATGCATTAATCGATAATTTTCTTGCATTTGATCCACAATCAAAAGTAGCTTGCGAAACTTTGGTAACTACAGGTCAGGTAGTATTGGCAGGTGAAGTTCGTTCGAAAGCTTATTTAGATGTTCAGGAAATTGCACGTGGTGTAATTCGCAAAATTGGATATACCAAAAGTGAATATATGTTTGAAGCACACTCTTGTGGTGTTTTATCTGCCATTCACGAACAATCACCTGATATTAATCAAGGTGTTGACCGTAAGAAAAAAGAAGAACAGGGTGCCGGCGATCAGGGCATGATGTTCGGGTATGCTACCAATGAAACGGATGATTACATGCCACTTACATTAGATTTGGCACAAAAAATATTGATTGAGCTGGCCGCCTTGCGTAGAGAAAACAAACAAATTAAATACCTGCGTCCCGATGCAAAAAGTCAGGTAACATTAGAGTATGATGACAATAATAAACCTGTTAGAATTGATACCATTGTGGTTTCTACACAACACGATGATTTTGATACAGAAGAAAAAATGCAGGCTAAAATCAGGAAAGATATTATTGAAATATTAATTCCGAGAGTAAAATCGAAATATAAGAAGTATGCCAAATTATTCAACAACCAGGTAACATACCATATTAATCCCACCGGAAAATTTGTAATTGGCGGCCCTCATGGCGATACCGGTTTAACCGGAAGAAAAATTATTGTAGATACTTATGGCGGTAAAGGCGCACATGGTGGCGGTGCATTTAGCGGAAAAGATCCTTCTAAAGTAGACCGGTCAGCCGCCTATGCTACCCGTCATATTGCAAAAAATTTAGTAGCTGCAGGTGTTGCCGATGAAATTCTGGTACAGGTTTCTTATGCCATTGGTGTTGCACAACCCACCTCCATTTATGTAAATACATACGGCACAGCTAAAGTGAACATGAGTGATGCTGAAATCAGTAAAATTGTTACTGAAATTTTTGATATGCGTCCTTATTTTATTGAACAACGTTTAAAATTGCGTAATCCAATTTATAGTGAAACGGCAGCATATGGACACATGGGCCGCAAAAATGAAGTGGTAACCAAAGAGTTTAAAACACCCGATGGTAAAGTAAAAAAAGTAAAAGTTGAATTGTTTACCTGGGAAAAATTAGATTATGTTCCAAAAGTGAAAAAAGCTTTTGGCATTAAATAGCTGTAAGTTAATTTTTTATTGAACAAAAAAGGGCTGTCTGAAAAGATGGCCTTTTTTCTGTTCAATGCAGTAGTTTTAACCAAAATAATTTGTATGTCTGCAAACAGGGAAGTCAATCCGTGGATAATTTTAGATGAACAGGAAGTATATCAAAATGCCTGGATACAGCTCAATCATTACAAGGTAATCAACCCATCCGGTAAAGAGGGGATATATGGAAAAGTACATTTTAAAAATAAAGCTGTTGGCGTTATTCCAATAGATGAAACGCTGCATACATATCTGGTAGGCCAATATAGGTTCACCATTCAACAATATAGTTGGGAAATTCCGGAAGGTGGTTGCCCTGAAAATGAAACAGCTTTAAGTGCTGCTAAGCGCGAATTGATGGAAGAAACAGGGTTACAGGCAGAAAAATGGGAATATTTAGGAGCAGCATTTCTTTCCAATTCGGTAACCGATGAAGCGAGTGAATTTTTTGTAGCAACCGGATTATCAAAATATAAATCTGCTCCCGAAGAAACAGAACAGCTGGCAGTAAAAAAAGTAGCACTTCAACAGGCATTTGAAATGGTTGAAAACGGAACTATTACTGATGCATTATCGGTACTGGCTTTGCAAAAACTGCAATTATTGTGGATGCAGGGAAAATGGAAACCAATAATTTTGCAACATGGGTAAATCATCATCAACCTTAATCATTGGGCGGCAACCATTAATTGAAGCTATTGAACAGGGTAGGACAATCGATAAAATACTATTACAAAAAAATGCATCCGGCGAAACTGTGGCTGACATTCGGCAACTATCCAAACAACATCAAATACCCATTCAACTGGTTCCGGTTGAAAAATTAAATTATTTATCCAAAGCCAATCATCAGGGCGTAATTGCTTTTGCAGCTTTGGTGCCTTATATGGATTTACAGGAAGTAATTAACTTTGTGGTGCAACAGGGAACGGTGCCTTTATTTGTAATGTTAGATGGTATTACCGATGTAAGAAATATTGGCGCCATAGCAAGAAGTGCATTGTGTTGTGGTGCGCAGGCTTTGATTCTACCCGATAAAGGAGTAGGCGCCCTCAATGAAGAAGCTTTAAAAAGCAGTGCCGGTGCATTAGAGCAGATACAGGTATGCAGAGTAAACAGTTTGCTGAAAGCTATTGATACACTGCATTTAAATGGTATTCAGGTGTTTACTTCAGAAATGCGTGCCGATAAAAATGTATTTGAATTAAATTTTACCTTACCCACCTGCGTTATAATGGGTGCAGAAGGAAAGGGGGTGCAGGCTTATCTTGCAAAAGCTGCTGATTATTTTTTTAAAATACCTATGGCCGGCAATTTTAATTCATTTAATGTTTCAGTAGCTACAGGTATTATTTTGTATGAAGCACTCAAACAGCGACAGTTTTCATAATATACAATCATTATTTTTTCACTTTAGAATGTGTTTACCATGCCATCTGCTGTTAAAACCATACAATTGATTGAATGTCCGCGAGATGCAATGCAGGGCTGGCCACATCCCATACCTACCGAAAAAAAAATTAACTATATCAACCAACTTTTGCAGGTTGGCTTTCATACCATTGATTTTGGCAGCTTTGTTTCACCCAAAGCCATCCCACAAATGGCAGATACGGTTCAGGTATTGAAGGGGCTTCATTTCAACAATAGCATTACAAAACTATTGGCCATTGTAGCCAATGTAAGAGGTGCTGAAGCAGCGGTTTTGTTTGATGAAATTACTTATCTGGGTTTTCCTTTTTCGGTTTCGCCAACATTCCAAATGCGCAATACCAACAGTACACAGGAAGAAAGTGTGCAAACCATTGAAACCATTCAGGAACTGTGTATCAAAAACAACAAACAGTTGGTGGTGTATTTAAGCATGGGTTTCGGCAATCCCTATGGTGATGTATATAACAGTGAAATATTACTGCAATGGGCCGATGCAATGATACAAAAAGACATTACCATCATCTCACTGGCCGATACGGTTGGACTGGCAGCGCCTATACAAATTAGCGAAGTATTTCAGGCATTAATTCCTGCTTATCCACACATTATTTTTGGTGCACATTTACATGCAAGCCCCGATAATCGTATCGCCAAATTAGCAGCCGCCTATCATGCAGGCTGTATGCGTTTTGATGGCGCTTTACGTGGGTATGGCGGATGCCCCATGGCGCAAAATGAACTGGTCGGGAATATGGATAGCTTATCTATCATAGATTACTTCAGTAAGGAAGGATTGTCGTTTCATTTCAATGCAAATGCGTTAGAAAATAGTGTATTATTAGCGGGTGAAATATTCAGCTAATGTGCTTTTGATGCGTTTTTATTCCATATTAAAAATCTGAACATGAAGTTCCACGCCGAATTCGATATTAAAAAAATAGATGAACCCATTCATCATCGGCATAAAATAATGCTGATAGGTTCTTGTTTTACTGAAAAAATAGGTGAAAAATTAAGTAATAGTGGCTTTTCAGTGCTGCAAAATCCAAATGGAATTCTGTTTAATCCGGTAAGTGTGGCGGAAGCCATTATAAACATTATTCAACACAAAATTTATACAACATCCGATTTGTTTTGTTTTAATGAAACATGGCATAGCTGGCAGTTTCATAGCCGATATTCCGGCATTACTCCGGAAGATGCTGTTCAAAAAATAAATACATCTATTCAAACAGGGCATACCTTTTTAAAGCATGCCGATTATCTTATAATTACATTAGGTTCTGCCTGGGTGTACACATTAACGGAACAGGCTGCCAATGGCAAACCCGGTACCGTTGCCGCCAATAATCATAAAGCACCGGCCGGTTGGTTTCAAAAAAAATTAATGGATACCACACAAATTATTACCGTGTTGGGTACTATGCTGGATAGATTGGGCATTTTTAATCCAAATATAAAAATTATTTTCACCATCAGTCCGGTGCGCCATTTACGCGAAGGTGCTGTTAATAATAATCGCAGCAAAGCAGCTTTAATCAGTGCAGTGCATTACTTAACAGAACAACTCCCCAAATTGTATTATTTTCCTGCCTATGAACTTGTAATAGATGATTTGCGTGATTATCGGTTTTATGCGGAAGATTTGGTACACCCCAACCATACAGCAACAGAATATGTATGGGCTAAATTGATGAATGCATGTATGAATGCAGATACCATTGCATTGATACACAAGATTGATGAAATTAATATTGCACGCAGGCATACACCATTCAATCCTTCATCGGTGCAGCATCAGGCGTTTTTAAAAAAATATGCCGCCCTTACACAATCGTTACTAAACGAGTTTCCATTTCTTCCTTTAGCAGAAACATTGCAATATTTTCAGCAGGGCAGTAAAAATTAAAACTGTGGGCACTCATTTTTTAATGTATTCTGTCGCCTCTTAATGCAGTGCTTTGCATAACGAGCATTTCATGTTCAAGCCATTGTTGCCAACGTTTTTCCACTTTTTCGGGTGTGGTATATTGTTTGGCTAAATCTAAAAACAGTGTATAATGACCTGCCTCACTTGCCATAAAACGACGGTAAAAATTACGCAGGCCTGCATCTTCCAAGCCTTCGCTTAATCTTTTAAAACGTTCGCAACTGCGTGCTTCAATCAATGCCATGGTTAACAGCTTGTCTAATAAACGGCTATCTTCATGGCCTCCTTTTTGTTGAAAGGCTAATAATTGATTTACATAAACGTCTTTCCGTTGGTTGCCTAACGGTAAATTTCTTCGTTCTAATTCCTGTAAAACTAATCTGAAATGTCCCCATTCTTCGGTTACTATGGGCGATAAACGGTATACAATTTCTTTTTTTGAAGAATAATGCTGAATGAGTGAAATACAGGAAATGGCTGCTTTTTGCTCGCAATAAGCATGATCGGTTAAAATACCACCGATGCTGATTGCTGCCAGATTTACCCAGCGTGGATCTGTGGCTAAAGGTAAGTTTAAAATTGATTTTACATCTGCAGATAAATTCATAAAAACACTTAAGCACTGCAAAAATATCAATTGCTGCTGTTTAAGTTGCAGGCTGCACAATACAATTGTATTTATGTAGTTTTGAAACATGTACCACGATGAATTTCTTGACGATAAATTGAACGACCGAAAATTGCAAAGAAGCTATCGCTCTTTACAACCATCGGACAATAAAATAGATTTTTTTTCAAACGATTATTTGGGAATAGCCCAACAACGGCTGCTTACATCCGAAGATGTGCATATTTATGCCGCAGGTGCAACAGGTTCCAGATTATTGTCGGGCAATTATGCATTGATTGACGCGGCAGAAAGCACCTTAGCAACATTTCACCAAACACCTGCGGCGCTCATTTTCAATTCGGGTTATGACGCCAATGTAGGTTTGCTTTCTGCCATACCTCAAAAAGGCGATACCATTTTATACGATGCTTTATCACACGCCTCTATACGGGAAGGCCTTCGTTTATCTTTTGCACAAAGTTTTTCATTCCGGCATAATGACCTTATGCATTTGGAAGAAAAGTTAAAACTGGCAAAGGGTCATATTTTTATTGTAACCGAAACGGTTTTTAGTATGGATGGAGACAGGTGTCCATTGCCTGATTTGGTTTTACTTGCCCAAAAATATGGTGCACACCTTATTGTAGATGAAGCACATGCCACAGGAATAATTGGGAAAAATGGAGCAGGACTTACCCAACACGATCAATTACAGGAAGCTATTTTTGCCCGTATCCATACTTTTGGAAAAGCGGTGGGCTGTCAGGGTGCAGCAGTATTGGGTTCTGAACGATTGAAAGCATATTTAGTTAATTTTTCCAGACCCTTTATTTACACAACAGCACTTCCACCATTGGCCATTAAAGCAGTAATCAAGTCCTATCAAATATTTCCTGAAATGCACACTGAACGGCAGGTATTACAGCAGCATATTCAACAGTTTCAACAGGCAAAACTTCCATTTCAAAAGTTGATTTCAGATACACCTATTCAGGGTTTGATAATACCTGGCAATGAAAATGTAATTCAGATAGCTACAACCTTACAAAATAATGGGTTTGCAGTACGGCCTATTCTTTATCCAACAGTGCCCAAAAATGCAGAAAGGCTGCGCATTATTTTGCATGCTTTCAATACCAAAAACGAACTGCAAAATTTATTACACCTGCTCGCTTCCACATAAAATCAACAATTGTTGAAATAAAAAAAATGAATGTATGCAAAAAATTATTATTTTCAATGCTGAATAAAACCTGAAATTGTTTTCAATGATTTTTTTGTTGTACAAGTATTGCTGAAAACAATAGGTTTGAACACTGCCAATACCCTGAACTTTTATAAAACTTGTCTATGAAATATGTTTACACGGGCTTAGCTGCACTGCTCACCATTGCTTTAATTGTAGTACTCAATATTCAGTTGCCGGTTGGTAATTCAAAAACACCAAGGCTAGGTTATTTTTTATCTCCTCAACAAGGATTTTGGCAAAATGCAGAATCTGATAATACTGATTTTGGTGGAGAAATTGTTTTAAGTGGATTAAAAGGCAAAGCAGATGTTTATTTTGACAATCGTTTAGTACCTCATATTTATGCCGACAATGATGCAGATGCATATTTTTTGCAAGGCTATTTGCATGCGAAGTTTCGTTTGTTTCAAATGGAGTTTGAGACCAACGTGGCTGGAGGAAGATTAAGCGAATTAATTGGAAAAGACGGGCTGGCAATTGATAAATATTTCAGGAGATTAGGGATGGTATATGCTGCCGAAAATTCGTTAAAAGTTATGGAAGCAGACCCGGTAGTAAAATCAGCCATGGATGCTTATACAGCAGGTGTAAATGCCTATATAGCTCATTTAAAACCCAATCAAATTCCTTTAGAATTTAAATTGTTAAATGCTACACCTGAACCCTGGACCAATTTGCGTTCGGCATTGTTTTTAAAATTTATGTCGTATGATTTAACCGGGCAGGGCGACGATGATTTATTAATGACCAATACCAAAAACCTGTTAGGATACAATATGTTTCAAAAATTATTTCCCGACAGGGCCGATTCATTAGATCCTATTTTACCTATTGGTACCACTTTTGAAAAACCTTCTATTGTACCCAAAATACCTGTGAATGTAGATTCTGTATACTACGGAATTTCCGGGGGCACCTCCACAGCCATTCCACCTGTTATGCCCAATAAAAATAATGGCAGCAATAACTGGGCAGTTAGTGGCAGTAAAACAAAAAGCGGAAGGCCTATTTTGTGTAACGACCCACATTTGGGTTTAAATCTTCCTTCTCTTTGGTATGAAGTGCAAATTAGCACCCCAACACAAAATACGTATGGTGCAACATTTCCTGGTGCACCTTGTGTAATTATAGGGTTTAATGACAGTTGTGCCTGGGGGGTAACCAATGCAGGCAGAGATGTGAAAGATTTTTATGAAATGCAGTTTAAAGACAGCACCATGCAAGAGTATTGGTTCAATAACGCATGGGAAAAAGCTGAGATACGGAAAGAGGTGATTAAAGTAAAAGATGGTCCCGATGATGTGGAAACATTAGCCATGACTGTATTTGGACTGGTAATGTATGATAAAAATTATCAGAGTAAAAATAAAGATGGCCGTTACTATGCCGTACGTTGGAAAGCGCATGATGGTAGTAATGAATTGGCTACTTTTTATTATTTAAACAGAGCTAAAAACTATACCGATTACAGCAATGCCGTTAATTATTTTGAATGTCCAGGGCAAAATTTTGTATTTGCCTGTAAAAATGGAGATATTGCCATTAAGCAGCAGGGAGCTTTTGTAGCCAAGTGGAAACACCAGGGCGAGTTTGTGATGCCGGGTACAGATAGCGCTTATATGTGGCAGGGAATTATACCCAATAAAGAAAACCCGCTGATGTATAACCCGGCACGTGGTTTTGTAAGCAGCGCCAATCAAATGGTTGTAGATACAACTTATCCATATTATTTAGGCAGATCTGGAAATTTCCCTATTTACAGAGGGCTCATCATCAATCGGTTTTTAGCAGGTATGAATAATATTACACCCGAAGATATGATGAAAATGCAAACCAATAATTACAATGTATTTGCCGAAATGGCCAGACCCGCATTGTTTAAATATTTAGATGAAACCGCATTAAGCCCAACAGAAATGCGTTATATGGATAAATTGAAAGAATGGAATTTGGTGAGTGATTATAATGCAACAGCTCCTACTATTTTTGAATGTTTTTGGGATAGTGTTTTTGTAGATATTTATGCTGATGAATTGAACAGTACCGGCTTGCCGTACATGTGGCCGGAGCAAGCAACCTTAGTGGAGGCAATGATTAAAGACACGAATTACCTGTTTGCTGATGATATTAGAACAAAAGATGTGAAAGAAAATATGCGCACCATTGTACAAAATGCATGTAAACAGGCCTGTGCAGCATTAGAAAATTTAGAAAAAATGGGTAAGTTAAACTGGGGAAAATATAAGGACACCTACATTGGTCATTTATTAAAAATTCCTGCACTGAGCAGGTTGCATGTGCCAATAGGAGGTGGAACAAACATTATTAATGCCACCACATCCAATCATGGGCCCAGTTGGCGAATGATTGTACAATTAACGGATAAAACAGAAGCTTATGGAGTTTATCCTGGCGGGCAAAGTGGTAATCCGGGCAGTAAATATTATGATAATTTTATTGATACATGGGCAGCCGGTAAATATTATCCGCTATTGTTTTTAACGAAAAGTATGGCTGCAACAAGTTCTGATATGAAATGGCATTTGGAAGTGAAAAATGGATAAAACATCTGTTGGAGGAAAACTTTGCATTATTCAATTGCTAAAAAAAACATTTATAAAATTAAAAATATGAAGTTTGTAATATCTGTTATCATCACTGCTTTTTTAAGTTACTCATTTGGGTTATATGCAGCATTCCCCTGGTATAGTTTTGCTATCTGTGCATTGGCAGTTGCATTGGCCATACATCAAAAACCATATAAAGCATTTTTGTCGGGATTTATTGCTTTATTTTTATTGTGGGGAATCATGGCATTATTGATGGACAATGCCAATCACCATATTCTTTCGCAAAAAGTAGCCCAGATATTACCATTGGAAGGTTCTTCCATGGCAATTATATTGCTAACTGCATTCATAGGCGGATTGGTAGCTGGAATGGCTGCATTAACCGGCAGTTTAATCAGAAAAAGGTCAAATTGATTGGTTTAAAAAGAAAGGCCTTTTTTGTTACAATCATAAAATAAGTATTTTCGCACCGATATTTTGCCCACCCTGCAAGTGGGTCCATATTTAATCATGGAACTTTTGCCTTTGCGTAAAAAGTCTGAAATGTAATTTCTTTATGGCATTGTTACACAATCGTATTAATAATGAGGAGTTGAAAAAGCGCCTCATGGAAGAAAAAGAACCCCGCATTACTGTAAGTTTCTATCAGTATTTTGAAGTATCCAATCCACTGGCTTTTCGAGATTACCTGTATAAGCATTTGCATGCGCTGAAAGTGTTTGGCAGAATTTATATTGCCAAAGAAGGTATTAATGCACAAGCCAGTGTGCCCGAATCTAATTTTGAAGCATTCAAAACATTTTTATATAGTATTGAACCTTTAAATGGCTTACGAATTAATATTGCCGTGGATGATGATGGGAAAAGTTTTTGGGTATTAAAAGTTAAGGTGCGTGAAAAAATAGTAGCAGACGGTATTAATGATCCCGATTTTAATATGTATCAAAAAGGGAAGTATGTAGACGCCATTACCATGAACCGGTTACTGGCTGACCCCAATACCATTGTAATTGATATGCGTAACCATTACGAATATGAAGTGGGCCATTTTGTAAAAGCATTAGAAGTGCCTTCAGATACTTTTCGCGAACAATTGCCCATGGCAGTGGAAATGATGAAAGGTAATGAAGACAAAAACATCATCATGTATTGTACAGGTGGTATTCGTTGTGAAAAAGCCAGTGCATATATGTTGCATAAGGGCTTTAAAAATGTATATCATTTGGAAGGTGGAATTATTAATTATGCCCGCCAGACCCAACAATTGGGGTTAGAAAGTTATTTTAAAGGTAAAAACTTTGTGTTCGATAACAGGCTGGGTGAAAGAATTACACCCGATGTAATTGCGCATTGCCACCAATGCGGAAACCCCTGCGATACCCATACCAACTGTAAAAATGATGGTTGCCACCTTTTGTTTATACAGTGCGATGAATGTGCCACAAAATACAATGGTTGTTGCAGTGAGGCCTGCGCAGAAACCATTCATTTACCTGTTGAAAGGCAAAAGCAAATTAGAAAGGGAATAGATAAAGGTCAAAATATATTCCACAAATCTAAAGCCCGTTTAAGGCCCAGATTGAATGAAATAAATGGCGTTTAGTGATAAACGCCTAATATTTTTAATGCTTCCATTGTTTTTTCAAAAGTAATTTCATCAGAAAGAGATTGTGGAACAAATTTTTCTCCAATCAGTTTTTCGTATAATTCAATATATCGGTTCGATATGGTTTGAATCCATTCATCCGTCATTTCCGGAACAACTTCTCCTGCTTTTCCCATGAAATGATGGGCAATTAACCATTCTCTTACAAATTCTTTACTCAATTGTTTTTGTTTTTCGCCTTTTTGCTGGCGCTCCTCAAATCCTTCTGCATAAAAATATCTTGAACTATCTGGTGTATGAATTTCATCCATTAAATAAATTTCATCTCCAATTTTCCCAAACTCATATTTGGTATCTACTAAAATCAGCCCCCGTTGTGCAGCCAGTTGTTTTCCCCTTTCAAAAAGCGCTAATGCGCATGTTTCTAATTGTGCCCAATCTTTTTCACTGGCCAGTCCGCCTGCAATTATGGCTTCTTTTGTAATATCTTCATCATGCCCTTCTGCAGCTTTGGTAGAGGGTGTTATAATGGGTGACGGAAAAAAATCATTTTCCTGCATCCCCTCGGGTAATGCCACACCGCATAATGTTCTTTTGCCCGATTGATAGGTACGCCAGGCATGTCCGGTTAAATTACCCCTTATCACCATTTCTATTTTAAACGGTTCGCATTTTTTTCCAATACTTACATTAGGCGCAGGTACACTTAACAACCAGTTTTTGCAAATATCTTGGGTAGCCTGCAACATATAAGCAGCAATCTGATTCAGTACCTGCCCTTTAAATGGAATGGGCTTGGGTAGTATTACATCAAAAGCCGAAATTCGGTTACTGGCCACCATTACCAGTATATTTTGGCCAATACTATATACATCTCTTACTTTACCCTTGTAAAAATTGGTTTGTTGGGGAAATTGATACATTGCCATGCATCAAAAATACTCTTGCAAAATAATATACAGGCGCTTTTTTCGTTTTTTTTCTTTCGGATAATTTTTTTGAACGATTACATAAAAGTATTTTTCAAGTATTTTTTAATATTTTTTTTATTCAGCCAACTATTTTCTAAATTGCTGTTAAACAAAAACTGCCGTATGAGAAAATTAATGTTAATGGTTTCTTTTTGCATTACTGTTTCATTGTTTTATGTAACAGCCCATGCACAAGAAGCTACCACTGTTAGTGGCGTTATTAAAAATGCAAGTAACAATGAAACTGTATCATCTGTTTCAGTAACTATTAAGGGAGGTTCAACTGGTGCCTATACCGATGAAAAAGGTTATTTTAAATTTACTACCGCACAAAAACCGCCATTTACATTGGTTATCTCTTCTGTTGGTTTCTCTAATAAAGAAGTAACATTTAACGGAACACCTATTGAAGTGAGCCTTCAGCCACACTATATTTTAGGTGATGAAGTGGTAGTAGCTGCCTCTCGTGTTCCTGAAAAAATTATTGAATCGCCGGTAACTATTGAAAGGGTAAGTGCTGCTACCATTCGTTCTGCTCCTTCTTCTAACTATTATGATATTATCGGAACTTTAAATGGGGTAGATGTGGTAGCTTCCAGTTTAACATTTAAATCGGTAGGTACCCGTGGATTCAATGTTAATGGAAATTTAAGATTGAATCAAATTGTGGATGGTATGGATAACCAGGCCCCTGGCTTAAATTTTCCGGTAGGTGGTGTAATTGGATTAACTGAATTAGATGTAGAAAGTATAGAACTGTTGCCAGGTGCTTCTTCTGCATTGTATGGCCCTGGTGGTATGAATGGAACTGTTTTAATTAATAGTAAAGATCCATTCAAATATCAAGGATTAAGTTTTCAAATTAAACAGGGTGTAAACCATGTAGATAATTACCAACGCAATGCTGCTCCATTTTATGACTGGAGTGTACGTTGGGCCAAAAAAGTATCAGACAAGTTTGCTTTTAAAATAGCTTCACAATATGTACAAGCACAAGACTGGCTGGCCAATGATAAAAGAGATTATTCTCGTACTACCGGAACGCCCAATGGGCAAGTAATACCGGGTACCAGAGATTCTGACCCTGCTTATGATGGTGTAAATGTATATGGTGATGAAACAAACTTAGTAAGTGCTGGCGGTATTACTTTTAATTCGCTGGCGCAACAGGTAGGGCAGGGATTTATTGCTCAGGGTGTTCCCAGTTCAATCATTAATGGTATTGTTTCAACTATTCCGGCCAATCAGAATATATCCAGAACCGGATTTGATGAAAAATATGTGATTGCACCTACTACCTACAACTTTAAAATTTCAGGTGAAGCGGTTTATAAAATCAGTAGCCGAACTGATTTAATTTTTGATGGCAACTGGGGCACAGGTAGTACTGTGTATACGGGTTCTGACCGTTATGCACTGAAAAATTTAAAAATGGGTCAGTATAAAATTGAATTGAAAAACAAAAACTGGTTTTTAAGAGCTTATACTACGCAGGAAAATGCCGGTGATTCTTACAATTCAACCATTGCTGCCCGTTTGTTTAATGAGGCTTTATTACCCAGCGGTGGTGCCACCGGCTGGTTTTCCCAGTATACGCAGAATTATATTAAATCGCGTTTACCTGCTTCATTAGGTGGCGCTGGTTTAAGCGATGCTGCTGCTGAAGTGTATGCCCGTTCTGCTACCGACGCTGCTTCAGGAAGGCCGAACGGCGCTATTTATAATAACCCCTTGTTTCAAAAAATTGTACAAACCCCTATTTCTAAAGGTGGTGCACTTTTCGTAGATAAAACTGCATTGTATATGATAGAAGGTCAATACAATTTATCCCCTGCATTAGGGTTAGAAAAAACTAAAACCGATTTATTGATAGGCGGCAATTGGAAACAATATGCATTAAACTCACAGGGAACTTTGTTTGCAGATACTGCAGGTAAAATTTATATAAATGAAGTGGGAGCCTATGCTCAACTTTCGCAGCAATTATTTAATGATGTTTTAAAATTAACCGCTTCCGGCAGGTACGATAAAAATTCAAATTTTGATGGAAAGTTTACCCCTCGTTTTTCAGCAGTGGTAAAATTAGCTAAAAACCATAACCTGCGTTTTTCTTATCAAAACGCCTATCGTTTCCCTTCTACACAAAATCAATGGATTAACTTATTGGTGAGTGGCGGAATTCGTTTAATGGGCGGCTTGCCACAATTACGTAATTACTACAATTTTAATAATAATCCTTCTTACACTTTGGCCAGTGTGCAGGCATTTGGAGCATCGGTACTCAATGGCAGTCCTAATCCCGGTTTGTTGCAAGTGCAAAACTTCGGCAAATTTAAACCTGAGTCTTCCAACTCATTCGAAGTGGGTTATAAAGGTCTGATTGCCCAAAAATTGTTGATTGATGTATATGCTTACTGGGCAAATTATAAAGACTTTTTGGGTGGCGTTACTGTTGTTCAATCGCAAAATGGTTCGCCCTTGGGCTTGTTGGGCTTAAATCCAAATGGTTCATCCGGCAATGCGGCTGCTACAAGAACCATTTACAGCATTTCAGTAAATACACCGGGTAATGTAAATACCAACGGATGGGGTGCCTCTGTTCAATATTTATTACCCAGAAATTTTGCATTGAATGCCAATGTATACTCTGACCAAATAGGCAGTCTGCCTTCAGGTTTTGTTTCTTATTTCAATACGCCTAAAATCAGAACCAATATCGGTTTCAGTAATTCAGGATTTTTATTAGATAATCGTTTGGGCTTTAGTTTAATGTATCGTTATCAGGATAGTTTTTATTATGAAGGAACTTTTGGAACCGGTAATGTACCTTCTTTTGCAACCATTGATGGCGTAATTACCTTTAAATTGCCTGCTACCAAGTCAATGATTAAAATTGGTGGTACCAATTTATTAAACCATTACTATACCAATGGCTTTGGTAATGCACAGATTGGTGGTTTGTATTATGTAAGTTATGGGTATAATGTGTTTTAAAAATTACAACCCTGTTTTTAAAGCTCTTCGGTTGCTTCCGAAGAGCTTTTTTTATTACAGAACCGCTGTTTTTGGTTTTATACATGATAATCTTCTATTTTTGCTGCTCAATTTACTAATCGATATAAATTATGCGATCAATTGCTTTTAGAGAGGCACTCAGAGAGGCCATGCAGGAAGAAATGAGAAGAGATGAAAGGGTTTTTTTAATGGGTGAAGAAGTTGCTGAATACAATGGTGCTTATAAAGTTAGTCAGGGTATGCTGGCTGAATTTGGCGCTAAGCGTGTCATTGATACGCCGATTTCCGAATTAGGTTTTGCCGGTGTAGCAGTTGGTGCTGCACAGAACGGTTTAAGGCCGATTGTTGAATTCATGACTTGGAATTTTGCAGTGTTACCATTAGACCAAATTTTAAATACAGCTTCTAAAATGCTGGCTATGAGTGGTGGACAAATTGCCTGCCCCATCGTTTTCAGAGGGCCTAATGGCAGTGCCGGACAATTAGGAGCGCAACACTCCACCGCTTTTGAAAGTTTATATGCCAATATACCGGGTATTAAAGTGGTATCTCCCTCAAATGGCTATGATGCTAAAGGGTTACTGAAACAAGCCATTCGTTACGAAGAAGATCCGGTTATGTTTATGGAAAGTGAAGTAATGTATGGAGATAAATCTGAAGTGCCTGATGAAGAATATTATATTCCATTAGGAAAGGCAGACATAAAAAAAGCAGGAAGCGATATTACCATTGTTTCTTTCAACAAAATGATGAAAGTTGCATTGGGCGCAGCCGCAGAATTGGAAAAAGAAGGGATAAACGCTGAAGTGATTGATTTAAGAACCATACGCCCCTTAGACTGGCATACTATTTTAGAAAGTGTTAAAAAAACCAATCGGTTATTGATTGTAGAAGAACAATGGCCCTTTGCATCAGTAAGTTCTGAAATTACGTATCGTATACAAAAAGAAGGATTTGATTATTTAGATGCACCCATTCGCCGCATTACCAGTGCCGATGCACCCATGCACTATGCACCTAATTTAGCAGCTTTAGCTATTCCCGATGTGGAAAGAACTGTAAAACTGGCTAAAGAAGTGATGTATATGAAAAAATAAAGAAATAATTGTGTTAATGGTTATACTATTTAATCCCGAAACTCACCTTTCGGGATTTTTTTTGATATCAATCATATTACGTATTGGGTTAGGTATAATGCTGTGGGTTAACTTTAGGTTGCTAATCAATTAAAAAGCATATTGGTTTAATTTGCATGAAAAAATATTTCTATTTTATAGTGCTCGTAATTGTACAAAAAGCAACTGCACAAAACGAAGCATTGCCTACCTTTGGAAATGATACACTACAAGATGTAACGGTGCATGCCTTTATGCTGAATAAAAAATGGAAAGATGCGCCTGTTGCTGTGGCACTCATCAGTCAGGCCGATATTCAACGAAGTGCCCCCACCAGTTTATTACCGGTGCTTAATGCTGTTGCAGGTGTTAGAATGGAGGAACGTTCTCCAGGCAGTTATCGTCTTTCTATTAGGGGAAGTACCCTTCGCTCACCTTTTGGTGTTCGGAATGTGAAAGTATATTGGAATGATATTCCATTAACCGATGGTGGTGGCAATACCTATTTAAATCTGGTAGATGTGCGCCAGATCAACAATGCAGAAGTCATCAAAGGGCCTTCTTCCAGCGTATATGGTGCAGGTACCGGGGGTGTTTTGCTGCTCAATTCAGTACCCTCTTTCACATCAAAAAATCAAAGCCATTTTAATGTGGGTATTACCGGTGGTTCATATGGATTATTTGTACAAAATGCAGGATATACTTATCAAAATAAACAGTTTACTTCTTTGTTACAACAAAGCCATTTGCAATCCAATAGCTATCGTCAACAGTCGGCCGTTAGAAGAGATACATATAATTGGATAGCCAAATGGCAAACCGGTTCACAAATATTTGATGTGCTGGCATTTTATACCAATATGTATTATCAAACACCGGGCGGACTAACATTGGCAGAAATGTTAAAAAATCCCACTGCGGCAAGACCTGCAACAGGAACAACGCCGGGTGCGGTAGAACAAAAATCAGCTATTTACGATAAAACTGCTTTTGCAGGAATACATCATTCTATACAAATTAATTCATCTCTTTCGGCAGTATCAGTAGTTTTGGTGAACGATAATGTTATTACCAATCCCTTTTTAACCAAATACGAAAACCGTGATGAAATCAATACCGGCATATCGTCTAAACTCATTTATCAACACAAAATTGGAAATGCTGCTTTACAATGGGTAAACGGGGGAGAATGGTTATACAATCATTCCAGAATAGATGATTATGTAAACAATGGAGGGGTACAAGGCAATGTACAGTTTAAAGATAATTTGTTTGCCAGTCAATGGTATGTTTTTTCTCAATTACAGCTTAGCTGGAAAAAAATTACACTCAATGCAGGCGTAAGTTTCAATAATCAGCAATTGCAGTATCGACGTCTTACTGACAGCACCATGTTACATGATTTAAGTACCCAAAATCAACAGGTATTCACGCCTCGTTTTTCATTGGGTTATCAATTAACGTCATCTGTTTCGTGGTATGCCATTGCAGCCAAAGGATTTTCTCCCCCAACACTGGCAGAATTTTTCCCACAGGATAGAATTTTTCACAGTAAACTAAAAGCAGAATATGGCTGGAATATTGAATCCGGTATTAAAGGCAGTGCGTGGAACAATAGTTTACAATTTGATGTAGCAGCTTATCATTTTCAATTACAAAATGCCATTGTAATGCGGGTAAATGCTCAGGGGGCACAGTATTTTGTAAACTCCGGCGGTGCGCTCGAAAAAGGTATTGAAGTAACGGGCAAATATCGTTTATGGCAAAAGGCTTCAGCTTTTATCAGTCAGTTCAATATATGGGGCAGTTTTAGCTATCAGCCTTATTATTTTTCAGATTATAAACAGGGCAATAACAATTATACCGGCAATGCGGTAACAGGTGTTCCCAAACATATTACCAATGCGGGCATTGATATGGCCACAAAAAATAAATATTATCTGCATTTGCTGCTCAATGCTACTGCTGCTATTCCTTTAAATGATGGCAATACAAACTACGCAAATGCCTATCAAAACTTACAATTAAAAATGGGCAGGTATATCCATTGGAAACAGGCTAAACTCAATATTTTTTGTGGTATTGATAACCTGTTGAATCAAAATTATAGTTTAGGTAATGATATCAATGCATTTGGAGGGAGATATTATAATCCGGCACCCAGTCGGAATTATTATGCAGGAATAAATTTTAGCTGGTAGCTTTATTCCGTATCTGTTATGTGCAAACAGTAACTAACACTTATCTTAGCAAAAACTTACCAAAAATTATGTTTCAAATTCTCGTAATTGATGATGAACGTGCCATTAGAAGCGTTCTGAAAGATATTTTAAGCAATGAAGGATATAAGGTAGAGGAAGCTATCGATGGTGAAGATGGTTGGAAGAAATTTATCGCAGCCAATTATGATGTGGTATTATGCGATATTAAAATGCCCAAAATGGATGGCTTTGAATTTTTAACGAAAGCTTTGGAAGAAAAACCGGAAGTGCCCATTATCATTATTAGCGGACACGGTAATATTGAAACCGCAGTAGATGCTGTTAAAAAAGGTGCATTCGATTATATTGCCAAACCGCCCGACTTAAACAGGATGCTCATTACCATTCGTAATGCAATGGATAAAACAACTTTGGTAAAAGAAACCAAGGTATTGAAAAGAAAAATAGGTCGGGTTCAGGAAATTATTGGAGAAAGTGATGTCATCAAAAAAATTAAAGCTACCATTGATAAAGTAGCCCCTACTGATGCTCGTGTATTAATTACCGGAGAAAATGGAAGTGGCAAAGAATTGGTTGCCCGATGGTTGCATGAAAAAAGCAACAGAGCCAAGGCACCATTAATTGAAGTAAATTGTGCTGCCATTCCAAGTGAACTGATTGAAAGCGAATTATTTGGTCATGAAAAAGGTTCTTTTACTTCGGCCATCAAACAACGCATCGGCAAATTTGAGCAGGCCAATGGTGGTACGTTGTTTTTAGATGAAATTGGCGACATGAGCCTGCAGGCACAAGCCAAGGTATTAAGGGCATTACAGGAAGGTAAAATAACCCGTGTAGGTGGTGATAAAGAAATTAACGTGGATGTTCGGGTGGTAGCTGCTACCAATAAAAATTTGTTGGAAGAAGTAGAAGCAAAAAATTTCAGGTTAGATTTATACCATCGGCTGGGCGTAATATTAATACATGTACCTTCTTTAAATGAAAGAGCTGAAGATATTCCGCTGCTAATAGAAAAATTTTTGGAAGATATTGCCGAAGAATATGGCGAAGCCAAAAAAGCAATTGAAAAAAATGCAGTGTTGGCATTAAAGAATAAAAAATGGTCGGGCAATATTCGTGAATTGCGAAATGTAATTGAACGACTGGTAATTTTATCCGGTAAAACCATTACGGCCGATGATGTAAAAAATTATGCATTGGCCATGTAATGCAAGTTTGTATTTTGTTTAACAAAACTAAACTAAGCTTTGTAAACTTCATATTGCAAATCACATCATCATACAAACCAATGTATTACTGATGCATGATTTACTGTAACTAAAATATATTTATGGGTATAACATTATTTATTATTGGAATTATTGGCTGGCATGTAGGTATGTATGGTATGTTTAAAAAAGCAGGTATTGAAGCTTGGAAAGCATTTATCCCATTTTACAATACCTGGTTAATTACAGAAAAATGTAACATAAAAAAATGGTGGTTCTGGTTACAACTTATTCCCATTGCCGGGCAGTTCATTACAATATGGATTACTATTATTTTTACCATGTATTTTGATAAGTTTAATTTAATACACCATACGCTGGCGGTTTTTCTGCCCTTTATTTATTTTCCATATTTAGGTTTTTCGAAAGATGTGCGTTGGGTTGGCGAAAAAGCAGTAAAACAATACAAAAAATCGGTTGCACGGGAATGGATTGATGCGGCAGTATTTGCTATTGTGGCAGCTACCATCATCCGAACTTTTGTATTTGAAGCCTACGTAATTCCAACCGGTAGTATGGAGAAAACCTTAATGGTGCACGATTTTCTTTTTGTAAACAAAATGGCCTATGGCCCAAGAATTCCGGAAACGCCTTTATCTTTTCCTTTTGTGCATAATATTATGCCTTTCAGTGAAACAACCCCATCTTATTTAAAATGGATAGAATTAAAGTACATGCGCCTGCCGGGTTATGTGCCCATTAAAAGAAACGATGTAGTAGTATTCAATTTTCCTGAAGGTGATACCATTATTAATTTGCCCGGTTATGGTTCTGCCCAACCTTATTATGATTTTGTTAGAAGACAAGGAAGGGATGCAGTATGGCAACAATTTGGAGAACACATTTTAGTACACCCGATGGATAAAACTGATAATTACATTAAACGTTGTGTGGGTTTGCCGGGCGATACTATTCAGGTAAAAGAAAGTGTGCTGTATGTAAATGGGCAAAAGGCTATTCAGCCCGAATATTCGCAAACCACTTTTGTGGTGAAAACCAAGGGCAGACCACTTGATTTTGATATATTGAAAACCCAGTATAATATTGATGTGCGCAACGATGAAAAAACAGATCAACTACATGATGATTTGCAAAACATGTACCGGCAAAGTGGTGCCTATTATATGCCCTTAACACATAACGATGCCATGGCATTACAAAAAATACCCGATGTGTTATCAGTGGAGCGTTTCGTAATTCCTTTCGATTCTTCTGAAGCTGCCTACAGCATATTCCCTTATCAATTATCACGTGGTTGGGGTGTAGATAATTATGGTCCATTATATATTCCTAAAAAGGGTGCAACTGTTACGCTTACAACCGAAAACATTCCTATTTACAGGCGTTTGATTCATGTATATGAGCATCATAGCCTTGAAGAAAAAAATGGAACTTTTATTATCGATGGTAAACCACAAACGCAATATACCTTTCAATACAATTATTACTGGATGATGGGAGATAACCGCCACAATAGTCAGGACAGTCGTTTCTGGGGTTTTGTACCGGAAACAAATATTGTGGGAAAAGCATCACTCATTTGGTTTAGCTGGGATAATGGCCCCCGGTGGAACCGAATTTTTAAATGGATAAAATAGTTATCTTTATCCTCATATTTTTTTAAGTCCTTGTTACCTAAGTAACAAGGATTTTTTTATCGAATAAATTTAACCGCTTGAACCATAAAATATCTCGGAATGCAACAACAATATCAATTTAATTATCAGTTATTCCAACACATTCAGGAACTTTCTGAATCAGATGCACTTTTATTAGAAAAAGCAAGAATCAATACCAGTCTGGCTTATGCACCTTATTCACAGTTTCTTGTATCAGCAGCAGCCATGTTAAGCAATGGAAAAATAGTAACAGGAACCAATCAGGAAAATGTAAGTTATCCTGTAGGCATTTGTGCAGAAAGAAGTTTACTGGCATCTGCGGCAGCATTATATCCAAAAGCGCATGTGGTAACCATGGCCATTAGTTATCAATCGCTCAAAGGCAGTAGCAACAAACCTATTTCGCCCTGTGGTATGTGCAGGCAGGCTATTGTAGAACACCAAACAAGGTATCGGCAAACCATGCGTTTAATTTTAAGCGGACAAACAGGACTAATATTTGTAATTGAAAATGCAGCGGCCTTGCTGCCATTGGCATTTACCAGTAAAGAAATATAATGGAAGCCTAAAAAAGAGGAACCCCCGAAGAATCGGAGGTTCGATAATTATTTTGAAAAATTAACATTATGAATCAAAAGTACTGGGATACCTGTATACCTCATTGTTAAGAATTACAATTTCAGTATAATTTAATGGCTTTTAAACCACTATTCAGCATAAAGGTATCAATTATGTATTTTTTAATACAAAAAAAGCATAATATATTTTTGGTTTTAAATATATGTATGCAAAATGTGTAACGGTTTATAGCATCCATTCATGTAAGTGATGGTACAAACTATTGATTGAATTGCAGGATGTATAATCAGTAACCGTTCTATTTGATTGAATATTTTTTGGTATTAAAACTTTATCTTTCCACTTTAAATTTTTTTGTATGAAACACTTACCCTTGCCATCAAAACTATTTGAAGAAAATCGGCAACGCTTCATCAAGGCCATGCAACCCAACAGTATCGCCATATTTGTTAGTAATGATGCTTTCCCATCTAACGGAGACGCCTTACATGTATTTAAACAAAATAGTGATTTGTATTGGTTAAGCGGTATTACGCAGGAAGACTCAATGGTTATTTTATATCCCGATAATTCTGAAAAAAAATTTCGTGAAGTGCTCGTTTTGGTACGTCCGAATGATTTGAAGGAAAAATGGGATGGTAAGCGTTTAAGAGAAGCAGAAGCCCGGGCAATTTCCGGAATGGAAACTATTGTGTGGGCCGATACTGTTGATGCGCTATTGCAAGGTTGGATTCATGCAGCAGATACCATTTACTTAGATTCAAATGAAAACGATCGGAAAGCTTCCTTAATTCGCAGCAGTGAATATCGGTTTATTGATGAAATGAAGGCACTCTACCCATTACATGAATACAAACGGGCTGCTAAAATTTTAAAACAGTTACGCAGTATTAAAACAAAAGAAGAAGTAGCAGTAATTCAAAAAGCTATTGACATTACTGAAATTACTTTTAGAAGGTTATTGCAATTCATAAAACCGGGTGTTACTGAATATGAAATTGAAGCAGAAATTTATCATAGCTTTTTAAGTAACCGCGCAGAAGGCCCTGCTTACCATAGCATCATTGCCAGTGGCGATAATGCCCGAACATTACATTATGTTTTCAATAATCAGGAATGTAAAGATGGGGATTTGGTATTGATGGATTTTGGTGCGGAATATGGGGGCTATTGTGCCGATTTAACCCGTACAGTTCCTGTTAATGGTAAATTTACCAAACGTCAGAAAGAAGTGTATAATGCCTGTTTACACCTTCATAATTACGCTAAATCTATTTTAAAACCCGGAATACTTTTGGCAGATTATCACAACAAAGTAGGAGCGGAAGCCACCAAACAGTTTATAAAAATTGGCTTACTATCCAAAGCCGATGTAAAAAATGAGGATAAGAATAATCCCGCTTATCGAAAATACCTGTATCATGGCATCTCACATCATTTAGGAATTGATGTGCACGATTTGGCCAATAAACACCAACCGGTTACTGCCGGAATGGTATTTACCGTTGAGCCGGGTATTTATATTGAGCAAGAAAAAATGGGTATTCGTATTGAAAACAATGTTTGGATTACCAAAAACGGTAATACCGATTTAATGAAAAATATTCCTGTTACCGTTGAAGAAATTGAAAAATTAATGCATATTAAAAAATAATATTTATATAGCTTTTATACAGCCATTATGCGTAAACAAATTCCCAATGCTTTTACAATATTGAATCTGCTTTTTGGCTGTTTTGCCATTGTAGTAATACTGCAACCGGGTTTAATGTTAAGTGTAGATGAAACCGGCCAGCAAACTATTGAAATACCACAAAAAATTTACTGGGCTTCTGTTTGTATTGGTGTGGCTGCATTGGTTGATTTTTTGGATGGTATGGTAGCACGTGCATTGAAAGCCAGTTCAGAAATGGGGAAACAATTAGACTCCTTAGCCGATGTGGTAAGTTTTGGAGTGGCACCCGGCATGATATTGTTTGAATTTTTAAAAAGAGCCTACGCAGCTCAACCCAATGGATTAGATGTTTCCATTCTTTGGTTATTGCCTGCTTTTTTAATACCCTGTGCCGGAGCATATAGATTAGCAAAGTTTAACATTGATACAACACAAACGCATTATTTTAAAGGCGTACCCATTCCGGCAGTAGGTATTTGCATTGCTTCTTTTCCGCTTATTTATTGGTTTTCGAATACTGCCTGGATGATTGAGTTAATGGTGAATAAATGGTTTTTATACAGTTGTGCAGTTGTATTGAGTTTTTTGATGGTATCAAAAATGCCTGTAATGGCATTAAAATTTAAAAAACTTTCTTTTGCTGCTATATGGCCTTTCATAATTATTGTTGTTGTTGCAGTGGTGAGTGCATTGTTTTTAGGATGGATGGCTGTGCCGGTTAGTTTTATCGCTTATGTAGTTTTATCTTTGCTTTTAAAACAAAGGATAGTATCATGATATACCATGTTCAAATTAAGGTAATGCCTTTAAAAGATTTATTAGATCCACAGGGAAAAGCCGTATTAGGCGGTTTGCATAATCTCGGCATACTGGCGGTAAACGATGTAAGGGTGGGCAAACATATTACCCTGCAAATTGAAGCTGATTCTGAGAATACTGCAAAAAGTATTGCTGAGGAAGCCAGTAAAAAATTATTGGCCAATCCGGTAATGGAATTTTATGAAATTGAAATGATTCATTCAGGCATAAATAAAAAATTTTTATAAGCCGGCTATGGATGCTGAACAACAATTGCAACGAACCAACCAATCCGTAAGGCTCTATCTTGTACCAACCCCCGTCGGCAATTTAAAAGATTTTACGTATCGCTCCGTTGAAGTGTTGCAACAGGCAGATGTTATTTTGTGTGAAGATACGCGCACCTCTTCCCGCTTACTGCAGCACTATGGCATTCAAAAACCGGTATCGCCATATCATCAGCATAATGAACATAAAATAGTAGACCATTTGGTTACGCAAATGCTATCGGGTAAAGTTTTTGCATTAATTACCGATGCGGGTACGCCAGGTATTTCCGATCCGGCTTTTTTACTGGTGCGGGCCTGTGTGCAGCAGCAAATTCATGTAGAGTGTTTACCCGGAGCCACAGCTTTTGTTCCTGCATTGGTGGTAAGTGGTTTACCAACCAATCGGTTTGTATTTGAAGGTTTTTTACCACCTAAAAAAGGAAGGCATACTTTGCTTTCCAAGTTGGCTTTGGAAGAAAGAACCATCATACTGTACGAAAGTCCAATGCGATTGCAAAAAACATTACTTGAATTAATCACCTATTTCGGCGCTGAACGCCAATGTTCAGTAAGCAGAGAAATTTCTAAAATGTTTGAAACCCATGTGAGAGGTACTTTACAACAAGTGCATGATTGTTTTCAGCAACAAGTTGTAAAAGGCGAAATTGTTATAGTAATTGGAGGTATATCCTGATAACAATATTTTATTCAATTAAAACATTATCCATGAAACGTATTATGAGTTTTTTATTTGTTATTGTATTGTTGAGTTCGGTTCAAGTGCAGGCTCAATTTCGTAAAATACCGGCAGAGGTAACTGAAGCCTTTACTACACAATTTCCACATGCCACCAAATTGAGTTGGAAAGATAATATTACCAACTTTCAGGCAAATTTTAACAATGGCGATACGTTGATGCAGGTAAAATACAATAACAAAGGCCAATGGTTAGAAACCATTTCAAAAATGCCATACGACCAGTTGAATGATGCCATAAAAGATGGATTTGATAAAAGCAAATTCAACGATTGGGAAATTGTATTGGTACAGAAAATAACTTCATTAAACAATGAACTGCTTTACAGGATAGAAGTTCGTAAAAATGCATTTCGCAAAACCTTTCTCTATTTTAGTCAGAAAGGTCAACTTCAAAAAGATATACCGGCACTGTAAATTTTATTTGTAATAAAAATTTTACCTTGCCCAATAGCATTCATAAATTGAAAATGATTTTAATTTTTTATAAGATGAGGTTGAGTTTCTGTTAGAACATTCATTGATTTTTTAAAATTTTACGGCATATGATGAAACAATTTTTAGCCATTCTATTCATTGTTGGCATTGCACAGCAAGCTTTATATGCACAGCCCGATCGCTGGCAGCAACATATTTATTATCAAATTGATGTACGTATGAATGTGGTAACCAACAGGTTTACCGGTACTGAAAATATTGTATACACCAATAATTCACCTGATACTTTGCATCGTGTGTTTTTTCATTTATACTGGAATGCGTTTCAACCCAATAGTAGTATGGATGTTAGAAGTAGAGAACTGGGTAAAATTGCTACCCGCCAGGATCGCAATGGTAACCCCATACCTGATTGGGATGAAAGAGTGAAAGATCGAATCAGTAAACTTGAACCAAATGAAATTGGGTATGATAGTGTAATCAGTATTGTTATTAATGGTGTAGAACAAAAATTAATTTATCATGAAACCATTTTAGAGGTGCCTTTATCTACTCCAATATTGCCTAACAGTAAAACCAATATGAAGGTAGTGTTTAAGGCGCAGGTGCCCATTCAAATTAGGCGTAGCGGACGCGATAATGCTGAAGGTGTGCGTTACAGCATGAGCCAGTGGTATCCTAAAATGGTAGAATATGATTATCAGGGCTGGAATGCCAACCCTTACATTGCCAGAGAGTTTTATGGCGTATGGGGCAATTTTGATGTTAAAATTACCATTGATAAACATTATATGGTGGCTGCTACGGGTATATTGCAACATCCTGATGAAATTGGTTTTGGCTATGAAAAGCCGGGTATAAAAGTTCCGGAGCACAAGGGCAATACCATTACCTGGAATTTTATTGGTAATAACGTGCACGACTTTGTGTGGGCTGCAGATCCTGATTACAGGCATTTATCTAAAAAAGTTAGACCAGGGTTGGTATTAAATGTTTTTTACAAAGCAGGAGATGCTCATACTGACAGTGCCTGGAACAATGTGCTATGGTCGGCAGAAAAAGCACTACCTTATATTGAAAAACGTTTTGGCGCTTATGCCTATCCACAATATTCTTTTATTCAGGGTGGCGATGGGGGTATGGAATATGCCATGGCTACTTTAATAAAAGGGTCTGGTTTGGGTACTGTTTTTCATGAATGGATGCATAGTTGGTATCAGCACATGCTGGGTACCAACGAAAGTTTATATCCCTGGATGGATGAAGGTTTTACTACTTATGCAGCCTCTGAAGTGATGGCATGGTATAACCAGAATATTGCACAACAATCGCCTTATACCAGCATTCCCGTTAAAAATTATATTAAAAACAGAGTAATGGAAGATGTTGAAAAGTTGCCTAAAAATCAATATGATAGCTATATGGGGTATTTTGCCTTAGCCAGAAGTCCTTATGAAGAACCCATGAGTACACATGCCGATCATTATAATACCAACTTTGCCTATTCGTTGGCTGCATATAGTAAGGGGGCAGTTTTTCTTGAACAATTAGGATATATTATTAGTGATAGTTTGCGAGATAAAGTTTTATTGGCATACTACAATACCTGGCGGTTTAAACATCCCAATGCCAATGATTTTATAAGAGTAGCTGAAAAAGTTAGCAATATTGAGTTGGAATGGTATAAAGAATATTGGGTGTATACTACCAAAACAATTGATTACGGCATTGGAGATATTAATGTAGTGAATGGCAAACCACAAATAACTTTAAAACGTATTGGCAAGATGCCCATGCCCATTGATGTATTGGTAACTTATAAAGATGGAACCAGTGAGCTGCATTATATACCCATGAGCCTGATGTATGGTATAAAGCCTGCTGAAGATACAATACCCAGAATTATACATGAAGAATGGCGCTGGACACATCCTGAATACAATTTCACCATCAGCAAAAGTATTCGTGATATTAAGAGTATAGAAATAGATCCTACACAGCGTATGGCCGATGTAAACCGTAGCAATAACAAATTAGTAATACCTGAATAATTGATTGGATTGCATAGAATAGGAGGCACATAAAAAATTGCTTCCTATTTTTTTACATGTACTATATATTTTTCCTGAAAATAGGGTTCAGGAAAAATATCATAAATGCTGTATAGAGAGGGGCGGGTTAAACTTTCTGAAATTTCCTGATGCAAATCACCGCCTTTCAGACATATTAAGCCATTTGCCAAATTATCGGCAGTAACGGTATTCCCTTTTTTAAGGAGTGGTTTACTCCATTGCCATAAGTCTTTCAATGGTGCTACTGCACGGCTTATGGCAAAATCAAATTTTCTGTTTTTAATTTGTTCTGCACGGGTATGTTGTGTAGTTACATTATGAATTTGGGCTCCTTCACAAACAGCCTGTACTACAGTAAGTTTTTTAGCAATACTGTCTACCAAATGAAAATGAACATCGGGAAAAAATATGGCTAAAGGTATTCCTGGAAACCCGCCACCGCAGCCAATATCTATTATTTCCATACCCGAATCAAAATTGGTAATGGTAGCTATACTTAGTGAATGTAATACATGGTGTAAATAAATACTGTCTATATCTTTTCTGGAAACAACATTTATTTTTTCGTTCCATTCTTTATAAAGAGGCGCCAATGCCATAAGCTGATGCTGCTGTTGAGCTGTAAAATCAGTAAAATATTTTAAAATATTATCCATACAATAAAATTATGGAGCATTCAAATTAGCTCCATGTTTTTTTCGGCTTTTTCCATAATGCCGGGAAAAATAATATATAATAAAAAAACATCCAGATATCAAACAACAAATACATGGGCCATAAATCTTTTTCGTTTAATTTTTTCATGGCATTAAAATAAATAATACCCTGAATCAATAAACGTAATCCAAATACAGCCAGTGTTAGCCACCAGTTAAACAAAATAATACTGGCTGCTAATAATGGATAAATCCAAAAAAAACTAAAAGTATACAATCCCAGCCAGAATTTATGTTTGGCTTTATAATATTTAGAAGTAGAATAATGCCTGTTTTTTTGTTTCATCCAGTCACTCCATTTTTGTTTTGGCTCACTCAATGTAAAAGTATCCGGATCAATCACTACTGCGGTATTGTTTTTCCTGGCTACTTTATTAATAAATAAATCATCATCTCCTCCGGGTATCTGATTCATGGACGAAAAACCTTTGGTTCTAATAAATACATCCCGCTTATAACTTAAATTTCGCCCAACACCCATATACGGCATGCCGGCCAAAGCATAGGAAAAATATTGCAGTGCGGTATGAAATGTTTCAAAACGGATAATTTTATTCAGTAATCCCGGTTTTTTATGATAGGCTCCATAACCCAATACAATTTCAATTCCATCATCATAAGCAGCCTGCATTTTTTGAATCCATAATTCGCTGGCAGGAACACAGTCTGCATCAGTCAGTAAAAGGTATTCATAACGGGCGCTTTTAATGCCCATCGATAATGGGAATTTTTTACCGGCAATGAGTTTTGCTTCCTGCGTCAGTTCTATGTGATGAATATGCGGAAATGCTGCTTTTAATTCATCTAAAATATATTTTGATTCGTCGGTTGAATTATCATTCACTACAATTATCTCATGTATGGCATTGTATTCCTGTACCAGAATGCCAGGTAGGTTTTTTACCAAATTAGCTGCTTCATCTCTGGCACAAACAATAACAGAAACGGGTTTTTCTGCCTGCTCTGAAAAATCTTTGTTTTTATAAAATGCAGTTTTGCTAAATAAAAATAAATAATATAAAACTTGTATGGCAATGCAAGTGCAGAATGCAACAAAAATAAAGAAAGGTAAGGGTAAAGGTATTGTCATTATGCAAAAATAGCTTTCCCAATAACTTGCTTTAGTTGGTTGAACGCTTTGTGGATAACAATTGCTTAACCTGTAGTTATTTACAGGCAATCTGTATAATCTTGTTTTAAAAAACGGCCATACACTTATTTTTGCAAACTTATGCCGCAACTTCAATTTAGTATTCAGGAAACAGATGTTGCCTGTGCTGCCCGTGCCGGTACAATCATTACTGATCATGGTAGTATTCAAACTCCTATTTTTATGCCGGTTGGAACGGGTGGGTCTGTTAAAGCCATTACGCAGCAACAATTGCAAGATGATATTCATGCACAAATTATTTTGGGCAACACCTATCATTTGTATTTAAGGCCTGGAACCGATATTTTACAACAAGCCGGTGGATTGCATAAATTTATGGGTTGGAACCGGCCAATCTTAACCGATAGTGGTGGTTATCAGGTGTTTTCATTGGCTACCCAGCGAAAGATTAAGGAGGAGGGTGTTACTTTTCAATCGCATATAGATGGCAGCAGGCATCTTTTTACACCTGAATATGTAATGGATATACAACGCAGTATCGGGGCAGATATTATTATGGCTTTTGATGAATGTCCGCCTTATCCTTCTGATTATGCATATGCAAAGAATAGCATGGAGCTTACACATCGCTGGTTGGATCGGGGTATTGCCCGGTTAGCCGAAACCCCCGACTTATATGGCTATACACAAAATCTATTTCCCATTGTTCAAGGCGGTACATTCAAAGATTTACGAACTGCTTCCTGTGCATACATTGCGTCAAAGCAGGCTGCGGGTAATGCTATTGGAGGATTATCTGTAGGGGAACCTGAAGAGATGATGTACGATTTTACTGCTTTATGTTGCTCAATTCTGCCTTCAGAAAAACCACGATACCTGATGGGGGTAGGAACCCCCTGGAATATTTTGGAAGGAATTGCTTTAGGAGTGGATATGTTTGACTGTGTAATGCCAACCCGAAATGGCCGGAATGGGATGCTTTTTACCTCAAAAGGTATTATTAATATTAAAAATAAAAAATGGGCTACCGACTTTTCGGTTATTGACGATGGTATACCCGCATCCATCAGCAATTATTATTCAAAAGCATACTTGCGCCACTTATTTGCAGCAAATGAAATTTCAGCTTTGCAAATTGCCAGTTTACACAACCTTTCATTTTATTTATGGCTGGTTGCTGAAGCACGTACACAAATACTGCTGCGTAACTTTAATCCATGGAAGCAGGAGATGGTACCAATCCTAAAACAACGCTTATAAAATCATCATTCCATATGGAATGTAGTATTGGGGTTTCATAAAATTGTAACCGAAATTATACATATAAATTTTTTAAAACAAATGTGAACAATTGAAATACTAATTCATTACTTATCCACCAACTCTTCTTTTGTTTTGTATTCCGGCAAAATAAAATTAGTTTCATACTACATTACTAATCTGTTACCTGTGAAATGCATTTCCCCCTACATCCATTTTAATGGATGTTTTTTTCTCTGCTGCCGTCCATGGGGTTTAACAGCTTGTTGCCCATTGGTATATTTTCTCCCATTATCTTTGTGCCCATTGTTATTTGTATTACATCAATAAATTGATATTGGTGATGAATCAAAATCATTTCAACAATAATTGGAAACAATTACAGTAAATGAGTTGATTTTAACCTACACCCATTGCAAAAGCTTTAGTGCTTGTTTGTGCGGGAAATTAGAAAAGTATGAAAAAGATAGACTGGTATATTATTAAAAAATTTTTGTCCACCTTCTTCTTTTCCATTTTTTTATTTACCGTAATTGCCGTTGTTGTTGATATTAGTGAAAAGGCCGATGATTTTGCCAAATCAGGGTTAAGTGCCAGAGCCATAGTAAGCCAGTATTACTTTGGATTTGTTCCCTATATTCTTGCATTACTCTTTCCATTATTTATATTTATTGCAGTTATTTTTTTTACTTCCAAAATGGCCGGCAGAAGCGAAATAGTGGCTATTTTGGCCAGTGGTACTGCTTACAATCGCTGGTTGCGGCCTTATTGGATGGCGGGTATTCTATTGGCGGGTATTCTATTGGTTTCCAACTTATACATCGTTCCAAAAGCCAATGTTATCAGAGGAAATTTTGAGGCCAAATACCTTGATCCCAATTCTTCCTATGAAAACCTTACCAAAAGCAGAAACGGCAGTGGTAGTGATTTTTATATGAAAGTAGATTCATTTACCTATGCCGGTATTTATAATTATGATACCATTAGCAAAAGAGGTGGCCCCATTTTTTTAGATGAAGTTCGGAACAACCAAATGGTTAAAAACACCCGTGCAGAAGGCATTTCATGGGATACCCTTACCAAAAAATGGAAATTGGAATATGTTATTGAACGTGATATATTACCACTGGGTGAAAATGTAAGAATGCTGCCTGCATTGTATAAAAATTTAAACTTTACTCCAGTTGATATTCGACAGGATAAGTACACAAAAGATAAATTAACCTCGCCGCAATTGGCCCATTTTATTAAACTGCAGGAATTACGAGGTGCCGAAGGATTAAACGAACTAAAAGTAGAGGCAGGCAGAAGGTATGCCACGCCAATAACCGTTATTTTATTAACCCTGATTGGTGCTATCGTTGCCGGCAGAAAAGTGCGTGGCGGCAGTGGCTTGCATTTAGCCGTAGGATTTGTAATTGCTGCTTTATTTATTATTACAGATAAATTTTCAACCATTTTTTCAACCAAGGGCAACTTGCCCCCTGAAATTGCCTCCTGGATTCCTAATATACTGTTTTTATTTGTTGTGTTTTATTTATACCGCAAAGCACCCAAGTGATTCCGTTTATCAATTTCTTGTTATAAACAGGCAACTTACTGTTATTTGTTTTGTTACAACAATGAAGTTCTTTTACCTTTATAGCCGCTAATTATCATATTAAGGGTAGCAGTAAATTGCTAATTGTAATTCAACCATTATTGCTTAGCCACAATGCTGCATTTTTTTAAACAGGACTTGGCCAAATATTTTTAAATTAATTTTTAATAGAATATAAAATGTTGCACCATGGGAATTATTAAAGAGCGGTTTAGATTAAAAGCCGAATCTGCCAATGCAGAAATTAAAGATCTTTTAAAAGATCATGGTAATAAAAAAATTGGAGAAGTAACCCTTTCTCAAATATATCAGGGTATGCGCGGTATTACCGGATTGGTTTCAGAAACCAGTTTATTAGATGCGCAGGAAGGTATCCGGTTTAGAGGCTACTCTATTCCTGAATTGCAGGAAAAATTACCCAAAGTACATCCAAACGGAGAGCCCTTACCTGAAGGCTTATTTTATTTGATGTTAATTGGTGAGCTTCCTGGTGAAGAAGATGTGCAGCACGTTACCAATGTTTGGCAACGGCGCAGCCATGTACCTACACACGTGTTCAAAGCAATTGATGCATTACCATTGTCTACCCATCCAATGACGATGTTTGTAGTAGGTGTTATGGCCTTGCAAACAGAAAGTGATTTTGCCAGAGAATATGCAAAAGGTATCAATAAAAAAGATTATTGGAATCCGGTATACGATGATGTGATGGACCTGATTGCCCGGTTACCTCGTATTGCTGCATACATATACAGGCGCAAATACAAAAATAAAGAGCACATTGAGCCGGATGGACTGTTAGATTGGGCAGGTAATTTAGCCCACATGATGGGTTTTGAAGATGAAAGCTTTAAAGAACTGATGCGTTTGTACATGACCATTCATGCTGACCATGAAGGCGGTAATGTAAGCGCTCATGCCACTCATTTGGTGGGTAGTGCCCTTAGCGATCCTTATTTAAGTTATGCTGCAGGTATGAATGGATTGGCTGGTCCGTTACATGGTTTGGCTAATCAGGAGGTGATAAAGTGGATTTTTGAAATGCAAAAAGAATTGGGTACCGATAATCCATCTAAAGAGCAAATTGAGGAATATGTGAAGAGAACTATTGCTGATGGGAAAGTGGTTCCGGGTTATGGTCATGCCGTTTTACGTAAAACGGATCCACGCTTCACTGCACAAATGGAATTTGGCAAAAAACATATGCCCGATGATAAATTAGTAAATACGGTATGGAAAATTTATGAAACCGTTCCGCCAATCCTGCAGTCAATGGGCAAAATTAAAAACCCATGGCCCAACGTAGACGCCCACAGCGGCGCATTATTGGTGCATTACGGTTTGGTAGAATATGAATTTTATACGGTTTTATTTGCAGTAAGTCGTGCGTTGGGTGTATTGGCCAATTTGTGTTGGGACAGGGCATTGGGTTTCCCATTAGAACGCCCGAAAAGTGTAACTACTAATGCCATAAAACGCTGGTTAAAAGGCGAAGACGAAATTTGGGATTAATATTGTATCATACCATTTCTTACACATTACAATATTTGATTGAAAGGGAAACAATAATGGATGCAAATATTTTAGTAAACATGTTTGCCCGTTGCGTGGCAAGCAGTTTTTTTATTGTGGAACTTAAGCATCAACAACAAGAATTAGCCTTACTTTTAAATAAAAACTATTATGTGGTGGGTTTATGCACTTTTATCAGCCTTTTTTGCAGCCCTTACCGCCATTTTTGCCAAGAAAGGTATTAGCCATATTGACAGTGATTTGGCAACGGCTATTCGAACCTCTTTTATTTTATTGCTTACCTGGAGTATTGCTTTGTTTAAAGGAAATATGCAGGAAAGTATTCATTCTCTCAGCAAACAAAACTGGTGGTTTTTATTATTATCGGCCATGGCCACCGGCCTCTCATGGCTATTTTATTTTAAAGCATTGCAAATTGGTAAAGTATCGCAGGTGGCACCGGTTGATAAGGCCAGTGTGGCTATTGCCATTATTTTATCTGTTATCTTTTTAGGAGAAACCATTACCCTTAAAATGGCCATTGGAGCTACGCTGATTATTATAGGAACTTTTGTTCTAATAATTTAAATGAGAAAAATTTTGTGTAACAAACTACACGTTATACATTTGCAATCCCATCAAACAAAAAGGGGAATTAGCTCAGTTGGCTAGAGCGCTTGCATGGCATGCAAGAGGTCACCGGTTCGACTCCGGTATTCTCCACAACTCATCCCGTGAAAACGGGATTTTTTTCTCCACAACTAAACTTTATAAAGTCACCTCATACTTTTTTTACCTGCACATTTTCAACCTGTTTTTTCTGCCATTTTTCCTGTAATTTGGCCAATTCAGAATAGTTTAATTGCCGGTTAGTCAAAATTGAGGCAATTTAAACTTTCAAATTGCAATAGGGCAACTATCAGGAATTTTCAAGAATTGATAATTTGTATGATCGAAGAAGATGAATCAAATACCATTTACTGCAATATTGTTTAAAAATACAGCTTGCAAATAAAATTGTAGGAAGCATTCATTTCTGCTGTCTCTTACCGGCATTGTTTTCTTTTTTCTTTTTTTGGCTTCACTGGCCTTTATTAACACAGGAAGTCTTGCTCCTTTATTAGATATTAAAAGCATCGTCAGAGAGGGTTTCTTTTTATTGTTTGATGTGATAGCATCCATATATTTTGTGTATTATATTATTATTTTTTTAATAAAAAATTTGCTGCAAAAGCATGTCCATTCAACGCTATTCCATTGAAATCCCGGTAGTGTTCCTGGGTGGATTTGCATTGAAGCGTATTTTTATTTTTTGTTTGTACAATTAGTAGTAGTGCCTGAGGCCAATGCTGGTGCTTTAGAAATAAGATTGCATAATTTATTGGCCATGACACATACATATATTATTTATTATTTATGTAATGATTACCGGTTTTAATTCTTTTAGAAGCATGGAGCATAGAAAAACTAAAGTAAACAGATTAGAAAAAGAATATACGCAGTCAAAATTTGAAGCTTTACAAAATCAGTTAAATCCACACTTTTTGTTCAATAGTTTGAGTGTATTGTCTAATTTGGTGCATATTGATAAAAATACGTAATAAAAATTTATTATTCAATTAACAAAAGTCTATTGGTATACTTTAGATCAAAAATATTGAACTGTTTTCACTTGAAAAATGACATTTCTTAAAATTTATTTTTATGTAATGAAAATTCGAACAAACAGACAAACAATCGTAATATTAGTTGCAATAGATGCCCTTTTTGTATACCCAAATTGTAAATTGTAAATTCGATATACAAACTCCTTTTAAAAACAGATTTATTTGTATTTCTGTATAGGGTTATCGAAGGTATGGAACAGATTGGCAAATGAAAAGTAACTGGCTCGTTGCAAATTGTAATGAAATATATGCCTCAAAAAATATGATAACATTTTTCGCACATAATTGAGTTGAATCTGTTATTGAATGCGTTGCATACCTAATTTGCAGCCTGTTATGAATGCAGAAGAAAAACGGTTAAAAGACAATAGTGCAAAAAAAGTGCCCTTAGAACAATGGGGGCCGTATCTTTCTGAACGCCAGTGGGGAACCGTTAGGGAAGATTATAGTACCAACGGAGATGCCTGGAATTATTTTCCATTTCATCATTCCATTTCCAGAGCCTATCGCTGGGGAGAAGATGGGTTATGTGGTATCTCAGATTTTTTTGGAAACCTGTGTTTTGGCCTTACGCTGTGGAATGGGAAAGACAGTATTTTAAAAGAAAGATTATTTGGCTTGGGTAATTCAGATGGTAATCATGGAGAAGATGTTAAAGAATTGTACTATTATTTGGATAACCTGCCTACGCATTATTATATGCAAATGCTCTATAAGTATCCGCAGGAAGCATTTCCTTATGAGCAACTGATTCAGGAAAATAAAAAGCGCAGCAAATTAGAGCCCGAGTATGAAATTTTAGATACCGGCATTTTTAATGATAATAAATATTTTGATGTTTTGGTAACCTATGCCAAACTCAATAAAAAAGATATTGGAATTAAAATTGAAATAACGAACAGAGCAGCCACAGCAGCCCCTTTAACCCTAATGCCAACACTTTGGTTTTTTAATCGCTGGCAATCTAAAGCAACCGATAAGAAACCTGTCATTAAATTAACCAATAAACCCGGCCTTGTAAAAGCCATGCATGAGCGGTTAGGTAATTATTATTTGTATTATCCCGAAACAAATCTCTGTTTATTTACCGAAAATGAAACCAATACTGAAAAACTATTTGGTATACCCAACGCATCCCCATTGGTGAAAGATGCATTTCATGATGCCATCATTCATAATAAAAACAAAGAGCTGTTAGCTGCGCAGAAATCAGGTACTAAATTTTCGCCGGTATATGAATTGATAATAGAACCTGGCCAAACATCAACAACATATTTGCGCTTAAGTTCAGCTGTAGTTCAACATCCTTTTGGTTCAAATTTTGAACAATTATTTGTAAACCGTAAGGCTGAGGCCGATGAATTTTATCATGATATATTACCTAAACATATTTCAGACGATTTTAAAAATATACAACGGCAAGCCCTTTCCGGGTTGCTATGGAGTAAACAGTTTTATTATTATGATGTGGAAAGATGGCTGCAGGAAGGTGATGGAATTACCGCGCTTTCCTGGCAAAGAACCCATGGGCGTAATAGTGAATGGCAACATCTAAAAAATCAGGATATTATATTAATGCCTGATAAATGGGAATACCCCTGGTATGCGGCATGGGATTTGGCATTTCATTGCGTTTCTATGGCAATGGTTGATACCAATTTTGCCAAACATCAGTTAACACTCATTATGCGGGAATGGTATATGAAACCCGATGGGCAACTACCGGCATACGAATGGCATTTCAGTGATGTAAACCCTCCTGTTCAAGCATGGAGTGCGCTACAAATCTATCATATTGAAAAAGCAAAAACAGGGAAGGGTGATACCCGGTTTTTAAAAAAAGTATTTCATAAATTAATCATCAATTTTACCTGGTGGATTAACCGAAAAGACCCGCAGGGCAATAACATTTTTGAAGGGGGATTTCTTGGCTTAGATAACATAGGTGTATTCAATCGTAGTATTCAGTTAAATAACCAGTCAAAGTTAGAGCAGGCCGATGGCACCAGTTGGATGGGGATGTATGCATTGAATTTAATGGATATTGCCATTGAAATAGCTATGCAGGATGACGCTTTTGAAGATAGCGCCACGAAATTTTTTGAACATTTCATTTTAATTGCAGAGGCACTGAATCAATTAGGCATGTGGAATGAGGAGGATGAGTTTTTTTATGACAAACTTGGCCTGGCCGGGGGAGAAACATTGCAACTACGCATTCAATCAATCGTAGGATTAACCTCTTTATTTGCAGTTTCAGTGATTGATAGAAAAGTGTTGAAAAAATTACAGGATTTTGATAAACGTATTTCCTGGTACAAGCAATACCGGTTAAAAAACGATAAATTCTGGCCCAATGAAGAAAAAACAGATCAGGATAAAATATTAATATCTCTAATACCTAAATCAAAATTAGTAGGGCTGCTCAAACATTTGCTGAACGAAACCGAATTTTTATCAGATGGTGGCATCAGGGCTTTATCGAAATTCCATGAAAAAAATCCATATTCTGTTACCATTGATGGCATTCAGTATTCTATTCAATACGATCCCGGCGATTCAACTTCCGATTTTTTTGGAGGCAATAGTAACTGGCGTGGCCCGGTTTGGATGCCCATTAACTACTTAATTATCAAGAGTATTCAAAAATTTGGTGAGTTTTATGATGGTTCTTTAAAAGTAGAATACCCAACAGGTTCAGGTAATTTTTTAGAACTAAGCCGGGTAGCCGATGAGTTAGTAAAAAGGGTAATCCGTTTATTTACATTAAATGAGCAAAACGAACGAAATTTACATGGTAAGTATAACTGGTTTTACCGACTACCCGAAAACAGGCATCTGATGCAGTTTTATGAATATTTTCATGGTGATACCGGGCATGGGTTAGGAGCGAGCCATCAAACCGGGTGGACCAGTCTTATTGCTGAATTAATTGCCGAACGGGCCGGACTGAATAGCGGGGTATAAAAAAAAGAGGGAGGCCACATCCTCCGCTCTCCTATCCCCAATCAAAAACCAAAAAATATAAAGCTGTGGTTGGTTTAGAATTATGTTGCGAACATATTTTAAAAGGTGCATCCAAAAAAACGTATTTCTACGTAGTGAAATCACTTATTTTTACATATAATAACCCTCAATGACCGGATTTTTAGTGTATATCGAGCTTTTACTGCTGCTAATTGGCGGGTATTACCTTTTTGTTAAATTGAAAAATTCCAGGCTTCCCGGCCTGAATTTTTTAAAAATACTGTATGTTTTAACGTTTTTTACAGAAATAACCGGTAAAATTACGGCGCATTATGGCTTTCATAATATATTATTATATAATGTATTTATACCAATCGAATTTTTTTTACTGGTAAAAATTATGGAAAAGAATATTCCGGCCTATTTACAATGGCGTATATGGCCCAATGCCGGACTCTTTATTTTTTCACTGATATATATTAGTGAAATTATTTACAATAGAGGGTTTAACCATTCCTTCGTTTTTTTCAGTCATACTTTTACTTCCTTTTATTTTATGGTATTGGGTTTTGTATATTATTACAGGCTTATTCAGTTAGAAATTGCTGTACACGCCAAATCCGACTATGTTTTTTGGTTAGTTACCGGTTTATTTGTGTACCAATTTGCCAGCTTTTTTATCAACCTCTTTTTTTCCTATATTGTTGCCTTGTATCTTTCAGATGGCAATAACTTAGGTATTTCAATCATTAACACACTCCGGGTAATTTTCAACGTCTTTTTTTATGGTGCCTGGATTTATGCGTTTATATGCAAGTATCGGGAAACTATATCATCTTCATCATCCTATGCCTAACTGCTGTATTTCTACTGGTGGCTTTTTACATTGTAGTGCAGGTAATTGCTTATGCCAGAAAAAAAAAGAAATACGAGGCTGAAAAAAATCAAATGAGCCAATTGTTTGAGCAACAATTAATTCAAACCAAATTAGAAGTGCAGGAACAAACTTTACAAAATTTTTCAGCCGATTTGCACGATAATATTGGCCAGCTATTAAGCCTAACCAATGTTACCCTGGCTTCTGTAAATATTAAAGAAGATGCCAAAGCTGCCACAAAAATACAAGTTGCTCAGGATTTAATTAAGCGTAGCATTAAAGAATTAAGGCTACTGGCTAAATTATATCAGGGCGAGAAATTGATTGAAAATGGTATAGCAGAAGCTATTACACAAGAGGTACAGTGGTTTCAGCGGAACGATTATTTGAAAATTGAGTTCAAAAACAATTTACCCGAAAATTTTAATCTTTCTCATCCTTATGCAAACTTGTTTGTTTATCGCTTGGTGCAGGAATGTTTAAGTAATATCATTCGGCATGCCGATGCTACCGAAATTTTTATATTTTTAGGTATAAAAGAGAATAGTTTAATGTTAGAAATAAACGACAACGGTAAGGGCTTTGTTTATGATGAGAAAAACTTTCAGTCTACCGGTATGGGTATTCATAACATGAAACAACGCATTGCCCTTTTGAATGGAAACATGAATATTATTACCCGTAAGGGTAAAGGCACTTGTATAATATTTAATATACCCTGTGAATAATGGAAAGGGAACCTATTAGAATTGCTTTGGTTGATGACCATGCACTATTTAGAAGTGGTATTGCTGCTTTGTTGAAGGAGTTTGATGATTTAATGATTGTGTTTGAAGCCTCGAATGGCAAGGAATTACAGTTTTTATTACCCGAGCATCAACCCATACACGTTGTTTTAATGGATATTAAAATGCCGGGATTAAACGGGTTTGATACAACGGAATGGATTATCAGCAATTATCCCCAAACTGCAGTATTGGCCTTGAGCATGTTTGATGAAAGTACCGATATTATTAAGATGCTAAAAGCCGGAGCAGGAGGTTATTTACTGAAAGAATCTTCACTTGAGGAATTATATACAGCCATTACTACCATTCATCGTGATGGATTTTTTAGCAATGAGTTGGTATCTGATAAATTAATTAAATCCTTAAAATCTGGTCGCCATATAGAGGATTGGTATGAACAATACAATTTAAACCAAAAAGAATTAGAGTTTTTAAGATTGTGTGCTACGGAACTTACTTATAAACAAATTGCTGAGACCATGGGTGTAGCCGAACGAACAGTAGAAAACTATCGCCAGTCATTGTCAGAAAAATTAGAAATCAAAAATAGGGTGGGGCTGGCTTTGTTTGCCATAAAAAATAAACTGGTAAGTTTGGGGAATGAAACTTTGTAAGAAACTTTTGCCTGCCTATTGTTTTATTGTATGGATTATCATGCAGCCCTTTCTAAATAGACTATTGGCGCAAACTGCAGTATATAATGATGCATGGGCATTATTGCCCTTTACAAAAGCCAATGCGTACAACCCTATTTTATTACCCGGAAAACTCGCCTTTACTGATCCGGTAACCCAAACCAAAGTTTTTTGGGAAGCAGCACATGTGTTTAATCCGGCCATGATTGTAAAAAATGATTCGGTGTTTATGTTATACCGTGCACAAGATAGCGCCGGTACCTCACGAATAGGCATGGCCATTAGTACCGATGGTTTTCATTTTACAAAAATACCAAAGCCCGTGCTATTTCCAGATAATGATGCATTTAAAAAATATGAATGGCCCGGCGGATGTGAAGATCCTCGTATTGTTATGGATGAAAATGGTACTTATTACCTAACCTATACCGCTTTTGATGGGCATTTAGCCCGTTTAATGGTGGCCACTTCCACCGACTTAATGCATTGGAAAAAACAAGGCCCTGCATTTGTAAATGCGTATAGCGGAAAATACCTGAATGTATGGTCTAAATCAGGTGCTATTGTTGCTGCTTATACCAACAATAACATTATTGCCACCAAAATAAAAGGCCAATATTGGATGTATTGGGGCGATCAATACATATGGTGTGCTACCTCCCACGATTTAATTCATTGGAAACCGGTGGAAATGCCAAAAGGCACCCAACCTGCTATTGCATTAAGAGGGCAGGCGCAAAATATGCCGCAATTGCAAATAGCATTACCCACCCGTAAAGGCAAATTTGATAGTGATTTGGTGGAATCAGGTCCTGCAGCAATGCTTACACCTAACGGTATTCGCTTGCTGTATAATGGCCGAAATATTCCTGCAATTGGCGATACCACTTTGCCGGAGGGTACTTATGCTGCCGGACAGGCCTTATTCAATAAAAATAATCCATTACAGTTACAACACCGCCTACAGCAATACTTTATGAAACCAACTGAGCCTTATGAAATCAACGGACAGGTAAACCATGTTTGTTTTATTGAAGGCCTCGTTCATTTTAAGCAACAATGGTTCTTGTACTATGGTACAGCTGATTCAAAAATTGCTGTAGCAACCTGTCCTTAACCATTATTACCTCATTCTTAACAATATTGCAAGGCTTGTTCAATATCGGCTAAAATATCTTCTTTGTGTTCTAAACCAACGCTAATACGAATTAAGCCGGGTGTAATACCAACAGCTAATCGTTCTGCATCACTTAATTTGGCATGGGTAGTACTGGCCGGATGTGAAGCAATGCTTCTGGTATCGCCTAAATTAGCAGTTAATGATAACATTTGTAATGCATCTAAAAATTTTCTGCCGCTATTTAATCCACCTTTTAATTCAAAACAAACAATAGCACCACCATTCTGCATTTGTTGTTGTGCAATGGCATATTGAGGGTGCGAAGGTAAAAATGGATAACGCAGTGAAGCGATTTTAGCATGGCCTTCTAATGTATTTGCCAGAAAAAGCGCATTGGCACAATGCCTTTCCATTCTTACTTCTAACGTTTCTAAGCTTTTACTTAGTACCCATGCATTAAATGGCGATAGTGCAGGTCCGGTACTTCTGCAAAATGCATAAATTTCTTTGATCAAATCTTTTCGGCCAACTATTACACCACCCAAAACCCGGCCCTGGCCATCCATCCATTTGGTGGCAGAATGTATCACCAGATCAGCACCAAAATCAATTGGTTGTTGTATAATGGGCGTTGCAAAGCAATTGTCAACATTTAAAATAATCTGATGTTTTTTGGCCAAACTTCCCAACATCGATAAATCTAAAATATCCAAACCGGGATTAGTGGGTGTTTCCACATAAATCATTTTGGTATTGGGTTTTATGGCTGCTTCCCATTCATTTGCTGAAGCATTAGTGCTGATATAACTGTATTCAATACCGTATCTGTTCAGGTATTTTGTAATAACAGTGTGGGTACTGCCAAAAATGCTGTTACAGGCAAGCAAATGATCACCCTGCTTTAATAAAGCCATGAAAGAGCCAAATACAGCACTCATGCCCGAAGCGGTAGCGTATCCGGCTTCAGCACCTTCTAAAGCACAAACCTTATCAATCAATTCCTGTACATTCGGATTACTGAAACGGCTGTAAATATTATCATTGGTTTCGTCGGCAAATGCAGCCCGCATGGCTTCTGCGTCATCATAGCAAAAGCTGCTGGTTAAAAATAGAGGTGTGCTATGTTCCATTTCATTGGTGCGTTCTGTTTGAATGCGAATGGCCTGTGTAATTTTATCTTGTTGCATAACCTACATTTTTTAATTTAAAAACATTAATCTGCTAATGCGTTGTTCTATTAAGCTCTGAAAAGCTTACTGGGAATAGGTTTCAATAAACCTGGCTCAACAGCCATTAGTTATACAGAGTTTACTGAAACACCATTAGCCATGAGTTTCAAACAAAAACTAATTTTAATAGTACAATACCTTAATCTGCTATTACTTCAGCATCCCATTCAATGGTGCACCCGGCTGCTCTTAAGGTGGCAGCAACCGAGCAGTATTTATCTATAGAAAGGGCACAGGCTTTTTTGGCCTTTTCTGCATCAACAGTTCCCTTAAAAACAAAGTGAATGTGTACATATTTCCATAAAGCCGGTTCTTTACCCTGTTCGCGTTCGGCCTGAATGGTCATAGTAAAATCATTAATTTCCTGCCTTTGTTTTTTTAAAATAGAAACAATATCAACACCACTGCATCCCCCTAAGCCCATTAAAAGGGTTTGCATGGGCCTAAAACCGCTGTTATGTCCGCCAATTTCAACTGCACCATCTGTTCTGATAGTGTGTCCATTACTGTCTGTACCTACAAAAGCATAAGCATTATCTGCTCTTTTCACTTCAATTGTTGTCATCTGTAAAAGATTTCTGCAAATGTAAATTAATCATGTACTTATTTTGCTGTTGAAACCCGGAATTAATATGACGCAACTTTTTGAATACCAGGATGATTTTAAAGTAGAGAATGGATCTGTATTGCCCGGCATAACCATTGCTTATACCACTTATGGTATGCTCAATGCAGCAAAAAATAATGTGGTATGGGTTTGCCATGCTTTAACAGCTAATGCTGATGCAGCTGCCTGGTGGAAGGGTTTGGTAGGTGAGGGCTGTTATATAGATCCAGAAAAATATTTTATTGTAGGGGCTAATATTATTGGCTCCTGTTATGGTACAACAGGGCCTTTAAGCATTAATCCGGTTACACAACAACCTTATTACGGAACATTTCCGGGCATTACCATTCGCGATATGGTACAGGCACATATCTTATTGCGCAAGCATTTGGGTATTGCCTCTATCCATTTATTAATGGGTGGTAGCATGGGCGGATATCAGGCTTTAGAATGGGCCGTAATAGAGCCTGCCGTTGTGCAACGTTTATTTTTGATTGCCACTTCACCTTCTGAAAGTGCCTGGGGCGTTGCAGTACATACCGCTCAGCGCTTAGCCATTGAAGCCGACTGCACTTGGCAACAAGCACATCCCCAGGCCGGTGCCAAAGGCCTAAAAGCTGCCCGAGCTATTGGTATGCTTACCTATCGCAATTATGATACTTTTCAGCAAAAACAAACGGATCCTGACCCTGAAAAAATAGACCATTTCAAAGCATCTTCTTATTTGAATTACCAGGGCGATAAATTGGTGAATCGTTTCAATGCTTATAGTTACTGGCTATTAACCAAAGCAATGGATAGCCATCATTTAGCCAGGGGCAGGGGAGGAGATTTAATCCGTGTATTGCAGCAACTCAAAACTCCAACCTTAATTATGGGCATTACCAGCGATATTTTATGCCCGGTTGCAGAACAGCAATTTATGGCACAACACATGCCCCATGCCACTTTGGTTGAAATTGATTCTGCATTTGGTCACGATGGCTTTATTATAGAAACCGAACAAATTGCCCGTTATTTACAACAATGGATGCAAGAATAAATTTGCCTTAAAAGCATGTTACAAATAAAAAAATGCATACAGAAATTTCTACATTATTGTTACATATAAATTTAAATATATCGCATGAAACATTTGCTGAAATCATTTTTTGGGTTCCTGTGTCTGTTTACGGCACAACAAGTTTTGGCGCAGGATACCCTGCAACATGTGGTTTCGGGACGGTTCAACAGTGCCGAACAACAACAAAAACCTTATGTTATTCTCATCTCGGCCGATGGTTTTCGTTATGATTTGGCCGATAGTTTTCATGCCACACATTTGCAGCAGTTTCGCGCTGCCGGTGTGCAAGCCGAATACATGAAGCCTTCATATCCTTCGTTAACTTTTCCCAACCATTATGCTATTATTACCGGATTGTATCCTGCACACAACGGTTTGGTGGATAATAGTTTTTACGATATTAACAAAGGCCAGTTGTACACCATGGGCAATAAAAAAGCAGTGGCCGACAGCTCATGGTATGGTGCCACACCATTGTGGGTATTGGCCGAGCAACAACAAATGCTTTCTGCCAGTTTTTATTGGGTAGCTTCTGAAGCTGCAATTCAAGGGGTAAGACCTACCTACTATTATATTTACAATGATAAAATTGGAATTGATGAACGCATTGCTGTGGTAAAAAATTGGTTGCAATTACCTCCTGAAAAGCGCCCCCACTTTATAACTTTCTATTTGCCGGAAGTTGACCATGCAGAGCATACGTATGGCGTAAATAGCAAGCAAACTGTCGATGCTGTTCATTTTGTAGATGAAGCCATTGCCAAATTAACTACCGCTATTGCATCTTTAAACCTGCCGGTAAATTATATTTTTTTATCAGACCATGGCATGGCCGATGTGGATGTAAACAACACTTTGCCGCTTCCTTCTGCCATTGATACCAATAATTTTATCATTCCCCGCAGCAATATGTTATTGCATTTGTACGCTAAAAACAGAGCAGCTATTTTACCTACTTACCAAAAATTAAAAATACAGGAGAAAGGTTTTAGTGTGTATTTGGCCAACGAAATACCCGAACGCTGGCACTACAACCAATCTAACGATTATTTTAACCGGGTGGGCGATATTTTATTGGTGCCACATTATCCTAAAGTTTTTAATTTAGGTTCCGGAAAAATTACTCCAGGCAAACATGGATATGATAATGATATGCCTGAAATGAGGGCTACATTTTATGCATGGGGACCGGCTTTTAAAAAGCATTATACCATTCGTGGCTTCGAAAACATACATGTTTATCCATTAATTGCCAAAGTGCTGGGTTTGCAGTATCAAAGCGATGCGATTGACGGGCAATTAAAAGTTTTAGCACCAATTTTAAAACAGTAAAACAACAAAACAGGCATCTGCTTGTTTCAATAAAAAAAAATTATGGGCATCTGGAATCAAATACTTCAATACCTGTTTATTAAAAAACGTGATCCAAATCAGCCGCGTACCACCTATTTAAAATATATGCATGGCATGAACCGTATATCACTGCTTATGTTTATTGTAGCACTCATCATCATGCTGTTTAAATTAGTGATTATACCCATGATGCATAAAGGTTAAGATAGTTTATGTTACCGGCTCCGGCACCACTATGTAACTGCCGTTGCGTAGCACTTTTGTACGTTTTGATTTTTATTCAGCTCTTTTGAGCTATTTCAAAAACCCACTTTGCGGCTTTGTAGGAAGCATGCCCGCCCGCCTGCAGCAATGTTTTTAGGGCAGCATAATCTGTTTTCATTATTTGCAATCTATGTTCATCTGTTAAAATTGCAGTAAGCTCAGTTATGATATTTGTCACATTCATATCCTGTTGTATCAATTCCTTTACAACGGGTTTATCCATAATCAGATTGACCAACGAAATATATTTTATTTTAACCAATTGTTTTGCTATGGCAAAACTAACGGCACTGCCTTTATAGCAAACTACTTCAGGCACGCCAAATAAAGCCGTTTCTAAAGTAGCTGTGCCGCTGGTTACCAATGCAGCTTTGCTGCTGCAAAGCAATCCGTAAGTATTATTTTTTACAATTGAAACGTTTTGATAAGGTGCTAAAAAAGGAGCGTAAAAAGCCTCATCCTGCCCCGGTGCCTGTGCTACTATAAATTCAAAATTGTGAAAATGAGCAGCTACCTGTAGCATAACCGGTAATTTAACTTCAATTTCCTGTTTTCTGCTACCCGGTAAAACTGCCACAATAGGTTTTGTTGCTGTAACAGTAGTGGTTGCATTTTGTTGGTATTGTTCAATCACATCTACCAGCGGGTGGCCCACATATTCTACCTGCCAGTTCCATTTTTGTTGGTAATAATCTTTTTCAAATGGAAGGATGACCAACATTTTATCAATACAGCGTTTCATTTGCTTTACCCTGTTTTCCTTCCATGCCCACACCTGCGGAGAAATGTAGTAAACTACTTTAATGTTTTTTGTTTTGGCCCATTGAGCAATGCGTAAATTAAATCCCGGATAATCAATCAACACCAGCACATCGGGTGCAAACTGAATAATATCTTGCTTGCAAAAAGCAATATTTTTAAAAATGGCAGGCAGGTTTTTAATAACTTCTGCAAAGCCCATGAAAGCCAGGTCACGATAATGTTTTACCAATGTTGCGCCGGCCTTTTGCATTAAATCGCCACCCCAGCACTGAATGGTTGCTGAGTGGTCTAATTGTTTTAATTCTTTAATCAGGTTACTGCCATGTAAATCACCACTGGCTTCACCTGCAATAACATAGTATTTCATGGCCGGGTAAAGATAAGCAGGTTGGGATGAGAAAGATAATTTTGAAAGCAATACATATTCATTGAGCAGATTTAAAACATGCTTCAGCTTTTTTTCTTTAATAGCGTATTGTTTGTATTTTTGCGACACTTATTTTAAATGGAATGTTACGGGATGTAGCGCAGCCCGGTAGCGCGCTTCGTTCGGGACGAAGAGGCCGCTGGTTCGAATCCAGTCATCCCGACAAAAGCTTTTAAAAAGGCAATCTTGTAAAAGGTTGTCTTTTGTATTGGGTGCTGTAATGCTTTGCTGTATATTGGCAGTGAATAACCGCCTTTTTTCATTAGTTGAATTTACTTCCCCTTAACCTGCCTTTTTTCTTGCAAAATGCAATGCATTATAGCATAAATATACCCATCTGAAAAGCATAAATTGCTAAACCCGTTCTACTGTGTACTTGCAGTTTTTTAAATAATGCTTCCCGGTACTTATCTATTGTTTTAGGGCTTATTCCCATTTTATCAGCAATTTCTTTGTAAGTTAATTCAGTAGTGCAATAACGTAACAATTCTTTTTCCCGTTCCGAAAAATTGTCCAATGGCGCTACTACTTTATTTTCTTCCCCACCCATATTAACGAAAATTGTTTTTTGATTGTGCTGCATTTTTTCAATGCTCGCCAAAATTTCTTCAGGCTCTATGTTTTTTTAAATAAATCCATAAATTCCTAATTTCAGCAAATAATTAATTTCTTTAAATTCTACGTACATAGAAAATATAACTACTTTAATGTCAGGATATTTTTGTAAGAGCAGTTCAGTGGTTTGATATCCATCTAAAATTGGCATTCTTAAATCTAAGAATACAAAATCGGGGAAATATTTATTTAAATCAATAAAATCTATCAAGGCTTTACCATTATCGAATTCAGCTAAGACTTTGTATTTTCCTGTATTTTCAAGAATATTTCTAATGCCATTTCTCAATACAGGATAGTCATCTGCGAGTATAACTGTTAGCATAAAACGATTAGATTTTAAATATAATTTTTATTAAAATAGTAATATTATAGATATAAAATGATATGTGAATGTAATAAAAATTATTATATCATTAGTGTTAAATTAAAAATTCTCATACAAAAAAATTTTTACATAAACAATGGGGATTTTTCCCCATTGCACAAATGAAAAGCAGACATTATGTTTACGCTCACAAAATATAATTGCTTGTGTGTAGTCTTTTTAAAATACTGCTTTTTGAATGCTTTTTCCTCTCTACATGCTTTATGCATGTTTTTGCATATACACCAATAAAGTATTCTTCAGATACCACCTATACTGGTAGCATAAATAATCGGTCAATCAATCAACTCAACAAAAAGTATGCGCAACTAAATCAACAACTCACCAAAAGAATGCAACATTATTTACAAAAAGCTCAGCGTTCAGAAAAAAAAATTTGTTTACAACTCTTAACAAAAGACAATGTTGCTGCTCAACAAATGTTGCATACTCCGACAGATTTTTATCAAAAGGCAATGCAAAAATCTAATAATTCGTTACAGAAAATCAGGCGAATTACAGCTTATATCGCCGGGTTAGATAGTATACATACTGCAACAGATTATTTGTTACTAAATGGTGCAATGTGTAATTCTTCAGCCCTATTAAATCTCAATCATACCACCAATAGTTTACAAAACAATTTAGAAGCGGGAACTGTAACCAGTCAGGAATTAGCGCAAAGAGTACAGTTATTGAACAGATTATTAACACAAGCAGGGATGTTGAAATTCTTGAAAAATTTTCAGCAGCAAGCCTTTTATTTTCAGCAGCAGGTAAATAGTTACAAAGAAATGCTTCATGATCAAAAGCAGTTAGAACAGAAAATGATGGCCTTAGTACGCAATTTACCCGCTTTTCAGGATTTCTGGCAGCGGAATAGCCTGTTGGCGCAGTTATTTCCTGCTACAGCCAATATTGGTACAACGCAGGCATTAGCAGGGTTACAGAGCAGGGCACAGGTACAGCAAATATTAACACAGCAGTTGGGCGGAACGGGAGTAAGTACAGGCAGTAACCCACAACAGTTTATACAACAACAAATGCAGTCTGCGCAAAATCAACTCAATACATTAAAAGATAAAATTAATCAATTAGGCGGAGGTAATAGTGCATTAATCATGCCTGATTTCACACCCAACCAGCAGAAAACAAAAACAATATGGCAAAGGTTAGAATATGGCATCAACATACAATCACAAAAAACTAATTATTACCTGCCTGTAACCAGTGATATAGCTGCAACATTGGGCTATAAACTGAATGATAAAAGTACAATTGGTGTAGGTGTTGCTTATAAGTTGGGTTGGGGTAATGGTATTAATGATGTAAAGATCAGCAATGAAGGTGTTGGCTTAAGAAGTTTTTTAGATATAAAAATAAAAGGTAGTATATGGGTTACCGGAGGTTATGAGCAAAATTACCAATCAGCCTTTACCCGAATCCCACAATTACAGGATTACAGCGCATGGCAAACTAGTGGATTAATTGGGGTTACCCAAAAAATGAAGGTGGGGAAAAAAGCCAGTAACGTACAATTATTGTGGGATTTTTTAAGCTATCGTACCATACCCGTTACACAACCTTTAAAATTTAGAATTGGATATAATTTTTAAAAAATAATACTATGTATGTTTTTATGAAACGCATTTTGTTTTTATTGATTTGTTTTTTCGCCATAAATGGTCAGATAGAAGCACAAAATAATCCATTGGCAGAAACCAATATAACCCCACCAACAGCAGCAGCGTTGGTAAAATATGCTGATTATCCTGTAAGTTATCATACAGGCATCCCCAATATTAATATTCCCATTTATACCGTACAAAATGGCCCATTGGAAATGCCCATTAGTTTAAGTTATCATGCTTCTGGTTTAAAGGTGCAGGAATTGGCCAGTTGGGTAGGTGCAGGATGGAGCTTAAATGCGGGTGGTGTTATAACACGTTCGGTTGTTGGTTTGCCGGATGATCGTGGATTCAGCAATACAAATGTTACAAATGGGCATTGGTCAGATTTTGGTTACAATAGTTATCTCGGCACAACAAATGGTAATATTGACGATGCTGGATTTTATCAGGGCAGGAAAGATGGAGAACCGGACTTGTACTTTTTTAATTTCGGAAAATATACCGGTAAATTTTATTTCAGAGATGATAGAACACCAGTGCTCGTTCCTGAACAGGATTTTAAAATTGAACCAGATTATACTAGTTTAACTACCCCTTATCAGAATGGAGTGTGCTTTCAGGGTTTTAAAATAACAACACCTGATGGCACACAATATTTCTTTGGAAATACCGGCAATACTGGAAGTGTAATGCCTTTGGAAGTTACCAGTCCATATTCTATGAAAAACGGTTTATCAAGTGGCTCCGCAGTTTCAAGCTGGTATTTAAACAAAATTATCTCGAAAGATAATATGTTCACCATAAATTTTTCTTATCAACAAGAAAATTATAGTTACTACACTTTATCTATGTTCCCAATATATAGCACCAATACCATTGGGCAGTATGAGTATGATGCAGTAAAACAGTTTGTACAGGGGGTTCGATTAAGTTCCATTACTTATAGTGGCAATACAATTAGCTTTAATGCCGCAGCAACACCAAGAACAGATTTAAGTGCATATACGCCACAAACAATGGCTGATAATGCAAATACTTCTGCAAATGCATTGGATAATATTACTATCAGTAATGCATCAGGATTTTGTAGAAAATTTCAATTCACTTATGGATATTTTCATGATGGTGTCAATGGACTTAATGGAATATTAGGTACCTATTTACCAAATATACAATCTGATACCTACCGTTTAAGATTAGATGCTTTACAAGAATCCTCTTGTGATGGAAGCATAATCGAACCACCTTATCAATTTAGTTATTATAGCGAAATGGTACCCAGATTATTGGCTTTTGGTATTGATCACTGGGGTTATTATAACGGAATTACGAATAATAATACCCTAATTCCTACATATACGGTAAATAATACCAGAACAGTCAATGGTGCCAACCGAGATGCACAATGGCCTGCTATGAGAGGTGGAGCATTACAACAAATTACTTATCCTACCGGTGGATATACCAAATTTAATTTTGAGCCCCACTATGTAACAAGGTCAGTTCCCGGTTATCAAACAATCAATGTTACCAATTCTTCCGTTTTATATGATGGCAGTACATATCAGACATTAAGTTTTACTACCCCGTCAGGATACACGAATTATACGCTTTCTTTAAGTAGTACAACAACCGGTGTAAGTGGTACCTATCAGGTTTTTGATCCAAATGGCAATATGGTGGTTAATGCTACTATTCAATCTGGTACTTCTACTACTCAGGCAATTACTTTAACACCCCGCACAACTTACACTTCAAGATTATACGGAACTACATCCACAACAGCTTGGGGAGGTTGCTCAGCTTCCATTTCATATCAAATGCCCGTAACGAATATAACCAATATTACTATTGGAGGACTTCGAATTAATTCTATGATACATCATGACCCATTGGCTACTCAGGATATTGTTACTAATTTTAATTACACTGCAGGAGGAAGTAGTTCAACAGGTATACTATACAGTATACCAACTTATGTTAATGTATTACGGAATGATATGTATGGACTAATTTGGGGTAATACTTCTAATGGCCTCTATAATCCCAACGGTTGTGCTACTTTAACCGGAGGAGGCTTTGAAGCTGCCTATTTAATTTCTCCCAGTTCCGTTTTGCCAATGCGTACTACAATGGGTAACCATATTGGGTATAGTGAAGTAGATGTTGCTCAAACAGGCAATGGTCACTCTGTATATTGTTATTATAGCGCTAATTATTGGGATGGTTTTCAGAATAGTGCTGATGTAGTGGTTCGTAATGTCAATGATTTAAGTTGCGATGCATCTGTTTCCAGTTATCCTTATGCACCGCTACCATTTGATTCCATTACAGGGGAATTAAAGTATGAAGCATATTTCAATCAAAACAATCAAATCTTAAAAGAAATATGGCACTATCCGACTTATTCAAAAGACCAAATTGGAACGCCAGGCTATATTTGTAAATTGCTTACTTTAGGTGGGAATACAACCCCCCTGTTTGGTACTGAATATCAGTTATTTTCATTCTTTAAAACGCAGGATAAATCAGTGGAAACAGATTATGATCCTCAGAACGGAACATCCATTACAACTACATCTATTACAAATTATAATAGCATTTTTCATCATCAGCCAACACAGCAAATCATAAATACCTCTCTGGGAGATAATTTAATAACCAATTATACTTATGCCTTTGATTTCAGGTTATCTAATTGTGATGGCATTGATAATGGCTATCAAAATTATCAAAACAATTTAAATACAGCCACTTCTGCTTTTTATAATAATGTATATTCTTGCACACCAACAACCAACGATGCAAATAACTGCAGGTGGATTAGTTATGAAAATTATCGTATAAGCAAGGCTCAGGCAAGAATCAACTATGTTAATTATCGCTATTCCAATTTTACAAGTCCAACCAGTACATTTATTACCTACCATAATCAGGATAAAAATAACGCAGATACAGAATTAAAACCCATATTGGAGTTGCAAGATGAATTTGATAATGCTTTAATTGAAACATCAAATTGGAAAAACAGTAGTTTAGTTGGCGCTGACTTTACTAGATATGACTATGTAACTAATCCCGCAGGTTTTGTTGCGCCACAAAAAACACAGAAAATAAATATCATAAGCCCATCTGCAAGCTTTACAAATGCTGTAACATACAATAATTCCTCTATTACAAAAGATAATAGATATGAAGATGAAAATATGTATATTTTTTATGGGGGTAATTTGGTGAGTATTACAAAAAAAGATGGTGTTAACAATAGTTTTATTTGGGGGTATAATCATCAATATCCTGTAGCCCAAATTAAAGGTTCAAACTTTTATTCAGCTTATAATTTATTGAACCAAAGCATTGTTCAAAATCCTGCCAGTGATGCACAACTCAGAACTGAATTAAGTAAGTTAAATCCGCAAAATTTACCCAATAGTCAGGCAAGTATTTACACTTATTCACCTTTATTAGGTATTACTTCTTCCACATCATCCAATGGTATATTAAATTATTATGAGTATGAGGGGCTTGGCAGATTAAAAGATATTCGTGATAATAGTAATAATGTTATTAAACTATTTGATTATCAATACCAAAAACCCGCTTATTCCAGTACAGTTCAGATGACATCCATTTCAGTGACCAATGTTGTTTCCGGTGCATTTTATTATTTACAATTAACGAATGTAGCTACAGGTCTGATTTATAATTTTAAAATAATTGGTACGGGTATTTATGGTCAGATTCCATATGGAAATTACAATATATCCCTACATGCATCCGACTATAGTGCCAATCATATGTGGATAATTAATAACACTTATTCTGAGTCGGGGGTGTCCACTGCTACATTCAATAATATTCCCTTAACAACCGCTACAACAACAGTAGCCATTTATTAAATTTATTTTTTATAAATAATCATTATGAAAAAAAATGTTTCCATATTGCTGCTTCTAATGTTCATGAATCAACATTTCATTCATGCACAGGAACATACTATTTATGCCATTCAACAAATGGATATAGAACACCACCCGATGAATATCGGAAAATTAAAAGGACAGCAAATAGTAGTGGTTAATTTTTTAGCCAATACACCTAATGATATTCCATTTCAATTATTTTTTTCTTTAGATACATTATATCAACAAACTAAACATGCTTTTCAGGTTATTCTTTTGCCCGAAAAAGATAATAGCCCAATGCTAACAGATAGTGCATTAAATCATATTTTGTCGGATATGCTTCATTTACCCTTTACTATTTCTGCCTCCGTTTCAAAGTATAACCTGTATGATACAACAAAAAATAGTTTGGTAAGGTGGCTAAATAATTCCGCCGATAACCGCCATTTTGAAAATGAATACAATCATGCTGACTATAAAATTTATATCCTGAACAATAAGGGTGAATTGTTATCTGCCTTCTATGAACATCCCCAGATTAACACCATACAACTTTTGAAAAATATATTCATTCCAAATAAACGGAATGATCACAATTAATTCGTAACCTATGCGAACAGAGGTATATTCAAAATCTTTATTCAACTCTTTGTTTCTCTTCTGTACATGTTTCGCTGTGCAATTTGCTGATGCACAAATTGCACCACCTGCTGCATTCAGTTCAGCAGCAACAATAAATTATGTGCGTTCATGGGAGGCTTTGGCTCCGGAACAAAGTTCCTCCAATTTAATCACCAGACCTGTTACTGATGTGCATCAGACTACCCAATACTTCGATGGGCTGGGCCGTTTGGTGCAAACAGTGCATAAACAAACCAGTCCATTACAAAATGATATGGTTACCGCCAATATTTATGATGCACTTGGAAGAGAACAATACCAATACCTGCCTTTTGCTGCAAACACAAGGGCAAGTAGTGCCGACAACATTAATGATGGGAATTTTAAACTCGATCCAATACAACAGCAGGTTGCTTTTTACAATAATCAATTAAGTGGGCAAACAGGCGAAACATATGTAGGTGCATCCGGCCTTAATTATGCTTATAGCCAAACCGTTTTTGAGGCATCGCCGCTTAACAGGGTTCAAAATACTTATGCACCTGGAACAAGTTGGATGGGTAGTAACAGGGGAATTACGGTGCAACACCAGATGAATACGGCTGCTGAAAATATTCGTATCTGGACGATTAGTGCGGTATGGGGAAGTATACCTGTTTCTTCTGCAAATTATGCCGATGGTTTGCTTTATAAAACTGTTACTATTGATGAACGAGGAAAACAGGTAATTGAATATAAAGACATGCAGGGTAAAGTGATTCTAAAAAAAGTACAATTATCTGATGCACCGGGTATTGATCATACAGGTTGGCTAAATACCTATTATGTGTATGATGATTTTAATTTATTGCGTTTTGTTATTACACCCAGAGCAGTTGAACTCATTAACAATAACTGGTTAATCAGCACCTCTATTGCCGATCAATTATGCTTTCGTTATGAATATGACCAACGGCATCGCATGGTGATTAAAAAAGTACCAGGTGCAGGAGAAACCTGGATGGTGTATGATGGTCTGGGCCGTTTGGTAATGATGCAAGATGCCAATCTCCGCAATTCGCAAAAATGGTTATATACCCAATATGATAACCTAAACAGGCCCATTGCCACCGGTTTAATGTACGACCCTACTAATTACAATAATTTTAATTACCATCTTACCAATGCTTATTACACCAATAGTTACCCAAATTTAGCAGCTTACTCAACAGAACTATTAACACAAACATTTTATGATAATTATAATTGGGTAAATGCCAACGGCAGTCCGGTACCGGCAACTATGGATGCCTCAAACACTACCAATAGTAATTATTTCGTTACTGGCTATAATAGTTCCCCAACCTATGCGCAACCTATTGTAGCCTATACCAATTCTACCGGTTTGCCAACAGGCACTATGGTAAAGGTAATTGGCAGTAACCCGGCACAATACATTTGGACAGTAACATTTTATGATGATCATAACCGGGTTATACAAACCCAAACAAAAAACTATACAGGTGGTATAGATATTTCTACTAACCAATACGATTTTAGTGGTAAAATATTGCGTAACCTGCTGCAACACAATAAGGCTGGCAATAATGCCCAAAGCCATACAGTTTTATCCAAATACAGTTATGATCAGGCAGGGCGGTTAGTTACTATTACAAAAACCATCAATAGTACGGTAAATGGTGTTGCTGTGAGTAGTCCAGAAAAAACAATTGTTAGCAATCAATATGATGAGTTAGGGCAGTTAAAAACCAAAACCCTAGGTAGTGGTATTGAATCGCTTACCTATGACTATAACATAAGAGGCTGGTTACTGGGCATTAACCGCAACTATATTAGTGGCAGCAGCAGCAATAAATTTGGAATGGAATTAGCTTATGACAAAACCAATTCCGTTGCAGGCACAACTTATGCCAATGCACAATACAATGGTAACATTACAGGTACAGTATGGAAATCGGCAGGTGATGCCACCAAC
>NZ_SCKY01000092.1:0-1142 GCF_004100315.1 Hydrotalea sp. AMD
AACGAACAGGGCTTGGCGATGGCAGGGGATTTTATAAAGTCCAGCCGATAACCGAAGCCGATTTAAAAACCAAAGTTGAAGTTAACAACTAAAAGCCAAATTACTATCGTCAAGCTGCAACAGAAGCTGATAGCAAACTACGCAGAAGCTAACAACGTCCCGCCCTGCTATTGCCAAACCCATGTTACAAGCCGTTTTTGTCCACTTACAAACTAAAGAAACTATGATACAAGTAAAAGAATTAATTGTTACAGATTTGTCCAGAAAGGGAACTGGCACAAGTGAAATAAGTCCAGTAAGAACCGTCCTTGAAGTTTATACAAAAGACGGAGAATTGGTCGCAACAAACGATACACTTGGTAATTACTCGGTTGAGGATTTACATTCTCTGGCTGCTTTTTGTCTGGCTAATAAAGAATTATCAGCCAAAGAAGTGTTGCAGAAGTGGCGAAAGGATTAGCTGTCTCTTTTGGCAATGTTGTCTTTATCTTTTTGGGGCAGGTTTATAAAAACCTCATTAATCTTTTTTGGTTGCGTAATGAAAAAGTCGCAAATAATGTTTACAAAACTAAACAAAGCGTATGCAGTTTCCGGTTTATCGTCTAAGTCAATTACACCAGGATGCACGGCATGATTGCCAATTACCCTTACACTATCAAGTGCCTGCTGCAATTGGACAGGCATACCTTTCTTTACCAAACTGGCAATGTCGTCATTTATATTTTTGCCTTTCTCGCCTAAGTGAACGCATAGCTTTTGCACGGCAAGTCGCAGCAAAGCCGCTGAACCTCTTGGTGAAATATTTACAATGTCTTTCGCTTCATTGTAGTCGTTCATTATATCGGCTGGCAGGTCTGGGTTTGCCATTTCAACGTTGCCGGTCAAAGGGTAAACCATTTTTTGATTTATCCAAATTGAAATTTGTTGGCAATGCCCACATTTTGATGTCATTGTATTTTGTAAAACATATTGGGTATGCCCTTGTCCGCCGTTTGGAAGTTGTCCAGTATAATGACAATGGATATTGCTTGACCATTGTTGGGCGGATAATACACCGCAGTGTGGGCAGTGAAATGATTGTTGTCCTAAAATTGGTGGAATATGCTTCATTTACGATGTCTAAAATAAAATGGCTTGTAACG
>NZ_SCKY01000053.1:0-5554 GCF_004100315.1 Hydrotalea sp. AMD
GCGCTATTCTATATAAGCCCTAGCTGGCAACTTTTGTGAGTGATATCCCCCCCAAGTGTGAGTGATATCCCCCCCAAGTGTGAGTGATATCCCCCCCAAGTGTGAGTGATATCCCCCCCAACAAAAATTCATCAACAAATTTATCAACAAAAATAAAGTGTGAGTGATATCCCCCCCAAGTGTGAGTGATATCCCCCCTAGCTTTCTTGTAATAAGTTCTCTTCTCTGAATTGTTCATCAACCTCTACTAAAAGTGGGAGTTTTTTTAGGTTTTTAAAGGAAACAGAAGCTTTTGCGCCTTTATCAATCCATCTTAAAAAATAGCCAGGAATATCATTTTGTTTAACAATCTCTTTTAAATCTCTTTTGAAAAATCTAAATTCGCTTTCACTTCCTGACTTTTCATACAGTTTCTCAACAGAAAATTCCCATATATCCCCATGCCCACCAGTATGTTTTCTGGCCGTTCTGTAAAGAAATCTCTTAAGGGCTGATGTTATAGAGAAGTACTCAGAATCAACCATTAGGAGAGCTCCTTTAACGCAGATGCCATCATAAAGCCATTGAGAAAGAGTGATATGTATTTCCCTAATATCTTTCCTTTTTGTATACCCCCAGCTATCTAAAAACCCGAAGCCTGCGTCATACCTTCCATCTTCATTACGAATAGTCGTATCTATTCCGGTACGTTGTAGTCTGGACAAAGCAGCTCTTAAATCTAATTCCTCCTTCTTACCATCATGCTTTCTGAGAGCTTTCAAAAGCTCATGACGTGGAATGATCATTGTTCGCGGAGGAATATCAGAACCTTTATTGAGGATTTCTTGCATTTTACCAGCAACATACAAAACGATGTCCCAATCGTAAATGCTGGCTAGAAAATGGCCTGTATGACGAGAAACCTTAACTTTAATCATATTTTTACCGTCATGTTTTTCATAGATGATGGGTTCTTTACGATTTTTAGATAACGCCAAAAATGGTACTTCCATCATCTCCGTTATGTCTCTGGCAGCTCTTTCTTGAGGGCTTAATTCCGGTAATCTTGGAGGCTTTGGCTTTTTAACTTTTGGTTCTTTTAACTTGATCTCTTTCGAGGCTTCAGAAGCTTCTATTATCTCTTTTGAAGTCTCTGTTTGCTCTTGGATAGAAAGCTGTTGAGCTTCTTTTTCACCAAATGTTCTTGCTAGCTTAAGAAAAAATGAAGATAGAAATTTTCTCATGGTTTGATCTCTGTTTTATCTTTTGCTTTCTTATTCTCATTCAGCCATTCAGCAAGTTTTTTAGAACTGGAGAGAATATCTTGAGGCAGCTTTAATCCTTTTTTGTCACACAAAAACTGTGCAAATGCTAGTTGCCTTTGGCTTGGCTCTAGGTCTTTACTTTCTTCATTGATCATTCTTGCTGCTATGGCTTTAATTTCGATAGTTCTGTCTTTTGGAACCCAAACCTGAACAAAGCAAAGATTCTTTCCTTTTAATCGATCTCTACGTTTTTGTTGTCTCTCAGCTGCTGTAAAAGCCATTGTTAACTTTTCTCTTCTTTATTTGTGAAAGTCACGTTAATATAGTTGTAACAGGAAAGAATTAGATTTGAAAATATAAAAAAATCAAACTTTAGTTTGCATATTGCGTATGCACAGTTCTGTGCACAACCATGTTTTTTGTAGTCGTGCAGAATTTACGATTTTAAAAATAATCTTTAAAATTCAGAAAAAGGATTTAAGCGCTTAAGTTTTGAAGTTCAACTCTTCCTTGAAGACGCTTTCGGGATTTAGGCTTAATTAAAATTCGAACATCTCTGCCTAAGATTGTTAAAAACCTGAAAAGCCTTTCAACGGAAAAACCAGATAATTTTCCATTCATCAAAGCTGAGACTTTTGGTTGATCAACTCCTAAAAGAGTTGCAGCTTGAATTTGAGATAAGTGTTTATGTTGAATTATGGAACTGATTTTACGTGAAAGTTCAGCTTTAAGGAGCATTGTTTCTGCATCAGTAAAGCCTAAATCTTCAAAAACGTTCCCTGTAGAAGCTGTAATTTTAAGGTTATCCATTTTCTTATCTCCCCTTTATAAACGCCTTATAATGCTCTTCTGCTGTTTTTAATCTTTTGTGGATAAGCTCAATATCCTTCTTGGGTGTTGCAATACCAGATTTAGATTTCTTCTGAAAAGCATGCAGAACATAAACAGTTCCTTTAAATCGAACGGTATAAATTGCTCGGTAAGTGTCTGTATTAAAATTCTCAACAACTTCTAGAACGCCAGCCCCTAGAAAACCTTTCATCGGTTTTGCATTGGGTGACTTTTCTCCACATTGAGCAAGGTAGAGCGCATACCCTATTTCTTCCAGAACGTCGTCTGGAAATTCTTTGAGATCTTCTCTGGAAGAACCAATCCACTGTAAATCATGTGCTCTAATCATAACTAACTATGCCAAATTTGGCATAGTTAGTCAATCAATTCTAAAAACAAAATTTGGAAAACGATACCTTTTTCTAAAAACCAAAACTCAATTGTCAGCTTTATGAAACCTAGGAAAACTGCGGTTTTTCAGAAACGTTGCTTGCAACGTATAAGCGCGCACATTTCGATTTTTACAAAATCTCAATCTGACTTTTTGTGATTTTGATGTTTGGTGAGACATTATGTTTGTTTATCTGAGCACAATAGTATTTTTAATTGAAAAAAAACAAAAAATAAACTTTATGCTTTTCTAATTATAAACTTGTATGGAGCTAATACATTCAGTGGTTTAAATGCTCCAAACTGGAAGGAAAATTAATGTTTAAAAAATCAATAACTTTACTAACATTAGTCTCATGTATGACATGGGATTCTGTTCAAGCCTCAACAAGAGAGAAGGAAATGTATATGGAAGTTGTACGGATGGAACAACGGCTCTCTCATATGCCGCAGAGGCGTGTAGTTCAAAAAGAGTTTATTCCAGGTGAGCAAGTAGGAAATACATGGACTCCAAATGGATTTATTCAAGGTGATAGAAGTGCCGAAAAACCTCAACGATATATATGCGATATTGAAGAATTAAATTTACAAACAGGTGAATGGAGAAAAATCGCTGACTATACTGTTACGAATCCTGCAAGGTCGAAAATACTATCTGAAGCAGAAGTATCTGCAAAGATACCTTCCGAATTAATCGGGGCAAGTCAAAATAGAGAAAGCATAGCGGCTCGTCTTGCAGAACTCAAACGAGATCTTAGTGCATATAGACAGTTAAAAACCCAACATCCGCGTCCTCAAAGTCCTCTCATGACTGATGTTGAAATGCAATATGCTACTTTTGAGGCAAAACGTTAGTAGAGATATTGCTCACTTGAGAGAAAGTTTTAATGAAGCACACAGCTGAAATCTAAAAATTTAAACCAAACCAAAAGACAGACGAAGAGGACTAAGATGCTGCTACGCTTTAAACGCAAATTGAACATAGTATACCTCATGATGATCATCATGGGATGCGGATTATGGAACAGTCCAGCAAATTCTATGAGAAGCGTTAGCTTTTATAGCACTAACGACGAATGTGGTGAACCACGCGTCACAACAGTGAGGGTTGATGGGCATCATATGATTTGCACTGAAGCACGAGACGACATTCCTCGTCTAGAAATGGGAGCTTGGCAAGAACAGTGGTCTTTTAGCAAGTTTCGCAAGGGGCCTTATAGTCATTGGATACATGACCCAAATTGCCATTTTCGCACTCAAAATTTTGAGGATATTACACAACAGGTACGGTGCGATTTTCAAGTTAATGGAGACTGGAGAGCTTGTACGATACCTGCGGCTAACATGAACTCAGATATCTTGATTGGTATTAATGAGTTTAATGCGGTAACTTATGTTAAGGCTAAATGAAACACCCATCTCAGATCGCCTTAAACGGCGTCTATAGCATCATTTTAATAGAAGATAACAAAAATTAAAGGTGAAAAATTTTTCCTGTGTACGCTCATTTAAACCATCATAGAAACGATGTTGGCTTATTTAGGACTGGTATCAACAAATCTAATTTTCCGTCTTCGTCAGAGAGAAAATTTTCAGAGAATGGGTCTAGTGGAAGAACCCCCTTAAAGACATTTTCTTTTGAGAGGAAGAATGGTCAGAAATTACCGACGCCCGTTGTTCTCAGAACTTTCTGTGGACGGAAAATTAGATTTGTTGATACTGGGCCAGGTAACAAGTAACACAAATCCGCTTTGAGCGGTTTGTCTACAAACTCCCACTGCTAGTGGGAGTAATCGAGTTGAGTGAGCTATTGGATCGCTTCAAAATTTGCATATTCCTTATCTGTCTCTGTCATTAATGGACTTTCTGGCCTAGGGGCTCTTCGTTTCAGCTCACGATAAGCTGCTAAGTTTCGTGCTAGCTCACTTAGCCTTGTATTCAGTTCCTCTTTGTTGCCCTTGATTTTTGCAAATTCAGGGTGCGTTCCGGCGAAGGCAGAATCCTGTTGAGCTGCCCAAGTGTTACGATCTCCCTCCCAATATATTTCCTTCAGCGGCCCGACTTCGACCCATTCTGTTTTTTCCCTGTTTAGTTCCAACACTTTTGCTCGAAATCCTGCTCGTTCTTGGTTCGGAGCTGATCTAACGCAATAACCAATGTATTCAACAATTTGTAATTTTCTATCTGGCATGTGTTGAAGTCTATGAGAGAGTTTAGCTACCTCTAGGTGCATATCTTTCTCTCTTGTGGCTTGTGCAGAATTTTCTATCGTGCATAGAGTTAACACTAATACCGCTACTGCTTTAAACATAATGATTCCCTTTACCTTGTTGTATGATAGCTTCCATGGAAAAATTTTTGCTTAGAGTAAACAAAATAGTTAAAAATAGAAAGTTGAAAAAAGTCAGATTAAGATTTTGTAAAAATCGAAATGTGCGCGCTTACACATTGCAAGCAATGTTTTCAAAAGCAGCGGTTTTCCTAGATTTCAAAAATAAAAATCTAGGTTTCATCAAAAACCTTAAAAGCTTCTAGTTCCCCAAAAGAATTTTGACAATTTCTGGATGGTTGTATTTTTGAGCTACTTCTAAGGCAGTACGCCCTTGCTTATCTTTGATGTTTTTATCTGCTCCTCCTTCGATGAGAGCTTGTAGGGCTTTAGATTTACCGTAGAGGACAGTTCTGATAAGAGGGGGGATGTTGAAGAATCCATAGTCGTTTAAGTCAATTCCCTGATCTAACAGCAATTTGATCTTGGATGGATCATTGGCGAAGATAGCGCTCACAAGTTGGATGTTAGGACTGGTCATTGAAGCTAAAAATTTTAAGATAAGGGTTATTGGTTTGAAAAAGGTATCAAACTTAAAAAATTAGAAACAGCTGAAAATAATTTTTTGAAAGAGAAAAAAAAATAAGGTCAAAAAACAGACTTTTTCCACAGGATTTATCCACAGAAATTTTGGTTTTAAATACAGTTTTAATTAGTTTTAATTAGTTTTAGGAATGACGGCGCTAGTCTATATAAGCCCTAGCTGGCAACTTTTGTGAGTGATATCCCCCCCAAGTGTGAGTGATATCCCCCCCAAGTG
>NZ_SCKY01000054.1:0-5394 GCF_004100315.1 Hydrotalea sp. AMD
CAGTAATACCATCATACTTAAAAATGTAAAATAAAGAATTATGAAAAATAAAATTATCATCCCCTTAATGCTGCTGTTATTTACAGCGGCCGGATGCAGTACCGCCTATAATCTTACTTATGCTGACTATGATAAAAGTGTGGAATTCGCTAAGTATAAAACATTTTCCTGGATTCCGCACCAGGATAATGACAATACGCCTTACCACAACCAGATTATTTTCAATAATGCCATCAATTACTTTTCGCATGAACTTGCAGCCAGGGGTATGACAGTAGATAATGATAACCCCGATTTATTATTTGAACTAAAAGTAACGGAAAGTAAAAAAAGCAGAACAGAACAGGTTCGCTCAACAGTCCCAACCTATAACTATAATAATTCTTTCCAATACCGGGCTATTTCACCGCATAACCCATATTATAATGTAAATCCACGGGCATATTATTATAACAGGCCATTGAATTATAGTAATAATTATAATAGCTATACGTACGGTTATACTACCAAAATAGTAGAATACACCCGGGGCGGTATAACATTGAATGTAATAAACAGGAAACAAAATAAATTTATTTATACGGCTACTGTAGAAGCAGATTTGTACGACCCTGCTACTTTGCAAAATGACCTGCATCCTGCCATACACACACTTTTAGAAAATTATCCTGTAAAACCTCCTTCTAAAAAAAGAAAATAACGGAAAGTAGTAACCATCAGTTAATAAAAAATGTAACATGCTCAATAAAATCATTCAATTCTCATTACGTAACCGTTTGTTTGTAGTTGCCTTTGCAGCTTTGCTGATGGTATATGGTGTTATTACACTTATCAATTTGCCGGTTGATGTATTACCCGATTTAAACCGGCCCAGGGTGACTATATTTTTAGAAGCCAATGGCATGGCTCCCGAAGAAATTGAAGCACAGGTAACACTGCCCGTTGAAACTTCTTTAAACGGCGCTCCCGGTGTGGAAGTGGTACGTTCTGTTGCCAGTCCGGGGTTGGGGCTTGTGTTTGTTGAATTTGACTGGAGCACCGATGTGTACCGTGCCCGCCAGCTAACTGCCGAAAAATTACAAACAGTTCAATTACCCAATAAGATTGTTCCGGTAATGGGTCCCATTAGTTCTGTGATGGGGCAATTTATGATGGTGGCCGTCACGGGTGATTCTACATCACCGGCTGATATCAGGACATTGAGTGATTTTACCATTAGAAGAAGGTTGATGAGTATTAAGGGGGTAAGCCAGGTTATACCAATTGGTGGTGAAAGAATGCAGTACCAGGTATTGATATCTCCTGAAAAAATGCGCCAGTACAATGTTTCAATCAATGAGATTGACAACGCTTTGCAGGCAACCAATCTTAATTCAACCGGGGGATTTGTGGATGATAATAAAGGAAGTGAAGTGTTGGTGAGAAATATTGCCAGGGCAAATTCTTTAGAGGATTTAGCCAGTACAGTAATCAGTAATAAAAACAATGCTCCTGTTTTATTAAAGCAGGTTGCTGAATTAAAATTTGGCGGCCCTATTAAAAGAGGGGATGGTTCGTTAAATGGTAACCCGGCAGTAATCCTGAGTATTGAAAAACAGCCAGGTGCCAATACGGTTACTTTAACAGCAGAAATTATCAAAGCTTTGGATGACATAAAAAAGTCAGTACCAAAAGATGTCAAGATTAATACCGACGTGTTTCAGCAAAAACATTTTATTGAAAACTCACTTACCAATGTAGAAGAGGCATTGAGGGATGGTTTTATCCTTGTGGTTATTATTCTTTTTTTATTTTTAATGAATTTCAGGACCACTATTATTACCCTTACAGCTATTCCTTTGTCATTAATTATTACGGCTATTATTTTTAAAATGTTTGGTATTTCCATCAATACTTTAACGTTGGGTGGATTGGCTATTGCTATTGGAGAACTGGTAGATGATGCGATAGTGGACGTAGAAAATGTTTTTCGACGCTTAAAGGAAAATTGGGCACTTCCCGAACCAAGGCCCCTGTCAAAAGTAATTTATGAAGCCAGCAGCGAGGTAAGAAATTCTATTGTGTATGCCACCATCATTGTAGTGCTGGTGTTTCTGCCGTTATTTTATATGCAGGGAATTGAAGGCAAAATATTTGCGCCTCTTGGCATTGCCTATATCACATCAATTATTGCATCCCTGGCAGTTTCATTAACAGTAACTCCGGCTTTATGCAGTTATTTATTAGGGAAAAAGAAATATTTGCAGCATGTTAATCTTGCTTTTTGGAGAAAGAAAAAGGAATATACTGAGCACCAGATTTTAGACCATACGCCTTCCAGTGATACAGAGGCTACCATGCTGGCTTCTTCTCATGACGATAGTTCGTTTGTAAAACTTTTAAAGCGACAGGACATTAAGTTGCTGAAACGTGGTTTAAAGCATCCTAAAATAGTAATAGGTATTGCCATTGCTTTAATAGTGTCCGCCATAGCCATTGTACCTTTTTTTGGTACAGAATTTTTACCGCCGTTTAATGAAGGAAGTTTTACTATTAACCTTTCTTTGCCAGCAAGTACTTCTCTAACGGAAGCCAATAGTGTAGGCAGCATAGCAGAAAAGGAGATATTAAAAGTAGATGGTGTATTGCTCACTGCACGACGTACCGGTCGTGCCGAATTAGATGAACATGCAGAGCCTCCAAGCAATTCAGAAATTGAAGTTGCCATAAAACCATCAGACGTAAAAAGAAGAGATATAATATTAGCTGAAATTCGAAAAAGACTTTCAGTTTTGCAGGGCGTAACGGTAAATATTGGTCAGCCTATTTCTCACCGGTTAGACCACTTACTTTCAGGTGTCAGGGCCCAGGTAGCTATTAAAATATTCGGTAACGACCTTGCAGACTTAAGAAGTAATGCTGCACAGTTGAAAGAGATTGTAAGCACAGTGCCCGGCGTAGTAGACTTACAGGTGGAAAAGCAGGTATTGGTACCTCAACTCATTGTTAAAATTGACCGGCAGGCAGTGCAGCGTTACGGCTTGCAGGTTGGCAAAGTAGCAGAGGATATTGAAATATTCTACAATGGTAAAATAAGCAGCCAGATATTAGATGGTATTAAAAGCTTTGACATTGTGCTGCGTACTACAGATAGCACAAGAAAGAATTTAGACGAAATAAAAAATACACAGATATCCCTGCCTGATGGCTCATTGATACCACTGGAGCAAATTGCAAAAATTGAAATTGAAAACGGCATTAATTCCATCTATCATGAAAATACACTGCGGAGGATTGTAGTAAGTGCCAATGTGCAGGGCAGGGATTTGGGAACTACTGTAAAAGAAATGCAGCAAAAAGTAAATGCACAATTAAAACTGCCACAGGGATATTTTTTACAATGGGGCGGCCAGTTTGAAAGTCAGCAATCAGCATCAAAACTGATAGGCATTTTAAGCATATTCTCTTTCCTGGGAATTTTCCTGGTATTGTTCAGTCATTTTAAATCATCAAGAATTGTTCTGCAGATTATGTTGAATATCCCGTTGGCATTAATTGGCAGTGTGATAGCCGTAATGCTGACTGGAGGGGTGTTTTCTATTGCTACGCTTGTTGGTTTTATCACTCTCACAGGTATAGCTTCAAGAAATGGAATTATGATGATTTCTCACTACATCCATTTAGTACAGCATGAAGGAGAAACTTTTGGAGATAAAATGATTATTCGTGGTTCACTGGAAAGATTAGTGCCTGTATTAATGACGGCATTAGTTGCAGCATTAGCATTGATACCATTAACGCTGGATGCAACTGCACCCGGTAAAGAAATTTTATATCCTGTGGCCACAGTTATTTTAGGCGGATTAATCAGTTCTACTTTATTGGATATGATTGTTACGCCAGTGGTATTTAAAATGTTTGGCGAAAAGGCATTGAAGAAATATTTGGAAGAGCAAAGGAAGAAAGAATTTGAATAAACTAATTGATATCATAAAAAAAGAAAAACCACATGGGTCGGAGCCCTGCTTTAGTTTCCTTATTTATAATGAAACGCTTTGGGAGCAGGGTTTCCGTACCCACCAAATTGAAAAGCTGGGTTTAAAAAAGATTTATGTACTACATCATTTCAGGAATGAGATATTGCAATGAGTAAAACAAAATACATACCGGCACTCCGCTTCAAATGGCTAACTCCTTTGTATGATTTTTTGATAAGTATTACAATGCCTGAGAAGAAAATAAAACAGGCATTGGTTGAAGCAGCCAATGTTTCGGCGAAGGAAAAAATACTGGATTTTGGTTGCGGTACAGGAACATTAACTATTATGATAAAGGAATTCCAGCCTGAAGCGAATGTAGCCGGTATTGATGTTGATGTGAAGATATTAAACAAAGCAATTGAAAAAAGTGAGGATAAGGGGCTTGATATTTTCCTGATTGATTATGATGGAACACATCTGCCATTCCAGGATAATAGATTTCATAAAATATTGTCCTGTCTTGTTTTTCATCATCTCGATACTACTAAAAAGAAAATAATACTGGCTGAAATCTTCCGGGTAGTGAGTAATAATGGCAAACTGTACATCGCAGATTTTGGCCGTTCAAAATCGTGGTTGCAAAGAACACTCTTTAATATTATAAGAGGCCTGGATGGATTTAAACCTACAGACGCAAATGCCAAAGGGCTACTGCCCGAATTAATCTCAGAAGCAGGATTTGCAAATGTAACTATCAATAAAAGTTTTAAAACAATGTTTGGTGAAGTTCAGATAATCAGTGCAGAAAAATATAATCTTATAAATAATTAATCATGAAATTTTATTTTCAACTGTTTGTTTTCTTTCTTGCAGTATCAGCTTTATCAGCGAATGCACAGCAGCAAAAAAATGAAGAGATATGTTACAACCCCAACTTAGTAAAAGATACCAGCAAGAAGAGTATTAAATCAATGGCTGTTGCTGTCATCAATGGCGACAGCATCAAAATCAATTATCATTCTCCCGGTGTTCGTAAAAGAGTTATTTGGGGTGGTCTTGTTCCTTATAATGAAGTATGGGTAACTGGGGCACATGATGCCACCACCTTTGAAATTGGTAAATCTTTTATTGTGGGCGGTAAAGAAATCCCTGCCGGTAAATATGCCATCTTCACCATTCCCGGTAAAAATGAGTGGACAGTTATTATTAACAAACAATGGAAACAACACCTGGCAACTGAGTATGACGAAAAGGAGGATGTAGTGAGAATAAAAGTTAAACCAAAGAAAAATGTGCACACCGAGCGGCTGCAATACTTTATAGAACCTGCTAAAGGCAATGATTTAAAACTTGCAATGGCATGGGAAAAAATCAGGATTGAGTTTTCTATTAAAATAAAGTAAGCAGCTATGGCAAAAAGCAAACACTACTATAT
>NZ_SCKY01000055.1:0-5334 GCF_004100315.1 Hydrotalea sp. AMD
ATACATGTATTTCCACTAGATTCTCCTGAGTCAACATTTATAGCGCCGCCAAAAAGCGGCAATTGTTGCTCAGGTGGGTCAATTTTAAGTTGGCGTTAGTGGGTCATTTTTACATTGGCGGTGACAACAAGTACCTAATATCTCAGTGGTTCTGGCCTTCAGCCCTGTCATAAACGAGCATTACCCTGCATCAATCTGAGCATAAAAATTAGAAACCACTCAATACACTGTTCAAATTAACAGCATTTTAGGTGTGTGCGCAAGGATGTCCGCTTAGGCCTAATAACTGCCCAAAAAAGCTGTGCAGCACTGTCCGCTTCAAACGGACTCGCATACTCTATAACTTGAGATCTTAAATACACTTCAAACTACACAAAGCCACCTTCATTGATGCTGGCGATATGATCCAGTAGTGCTGTAAGTCCTTTATCTTGAATCAAACTTTTACCGGTCGGATTACCGAGACTTGGTATCTCCTCGGTTTTTATCCAATGAATCACTGCCATCACGTCGAAATTACAAAGTGACAACAACCCCTAATCCCTAATTCCAAATCTGAAACGTTGCTTACAAAGTCAAAAAATTACAAAGACCAAAGGTTGCCCCCTGTGACAAGTCCGACCTTGACAAAGTAGACCGATACTCAAAAAGTGCTTGTGACAAATTTTTTGTCACAGAATTTGTCACAAAGTTGTCACAGGCTGGAAAAACTCTTTAGTTCACATTGGTTAAAAATGTGGGCGCAATGACCCAAAGATGGGGAATTTAAGTTACTTTTGAATACTCAAAAACAAAAAGGACCTAGCGGCAAATGCACGCTAAGTCCTTGAATTCTTGGGGCGAGGTATGGGGCTCGAACCCACGACCCACGGAATCACAATCCGTTGCTCTACCAACTGAGCTAACCCCGCCACTGGGTAAAAATTTTGGCCTGCCCGAAGGGACTCGAACCCCTGACCCTCGGCTTAGAAGATTGGTACTTGCAACTGTGTAGAAGACTACACAGTTAGTTCTAAAATGGCGTGAATACGTGCTCTCAGATGTAGTGCTTAGACACTGGTTTGCACCAACAATGTAGTTTTATATCAACAGAACAAGACCAATAACTTAGCAAATAACAGATTCAAAAGTTCCTAGGCGAGTATCGGCTCACTTGCACCTGTGGTGCAAGATACTCTACGGATACCAAGAAGACAACAAATTCAAGAAGTAAAAAAGCCTTTACTGTAGAGGGATCATCAGCATCAAAGTTTCCTGCAAAACGATTTGTTCTAAACACCCTACATTTCTGTTTAGATGGACTTTAATTGCAAATGTCATATTTCAGGGAGCACTGCTTTTGGAAGGTACAATTTGCTTGCGAAGCGGATTTAGATGTAAATAATAGATGATGGTATCAACTTTACAATGCCATCATGTCGCTCACACACCAAGGCGAATGGGTTCCCGATTTCATCATCCGAGCTCCGAGATTTTGCTTGGATCTGGCACAGATCGCCAAAAATGCTGACATCCCACCCAGCTTTTTAGACGATCTGATCATTTCATTACAGTTAGACGAATCGTTTTGGCTAAGCAAGTATCTTCACAACCAAACAAACGGCCCCACATTAGATCTTCCAGTGGACACGGAAGGCCAACTTCGCTACGTTCTGGGCTGGCTGACGATCGACTGTTATCGCATAACGATCGATAAATGGGGAAAGATTGATCCATTCTTTGGCAAACTGTCTAAGCTGATTAATGTTCTAAATCAACTCGACGCGTTTAAAAACTCAAATATTTACCAAAACCTACGCTCGGACACAAAGCTAAAGTTTGGAAACCGCGAAGCTGTACCCCGGGGCTCGGCCCCCTTTGCAGAGCTATTGAATCGCACAGGCATGTCAAACTGCAAGGGTATATATCCCCAAGTTGTTTTATGGCTATTAGAAAGAAACTATCAAACATACTTACATAGTAATAAGACCACCCTACTCTCTAGTCAAGCTTTTGATTTAGCCAACATTTTACGAAACCTCAACAGCCCGACATGGGAATTCCTTTCAAACCGCATAAAAGTCCAAAAGTGGGATACCGACTATTTGAAGTTTAGGCAAACAGTCATCCATGAGATATTTCACGGACATTTGGAATCTCAATCAACTGACTTCCAAAACTCTCAAAAAATTCGGAATCTTGCTCAAAAGATTGATGAATTCAGAGCGCTACCCATCATTTTTCTTAGTACAAGTGAACAACCAGCAGCTTTAATTGATAACTCAGTGAATTTAGCAAATATCCAAAATCAGATTGGAATCGAAAAATTAGAGCTCCCCACGCCTAGAAGGCATGAAAATCAAACGTCAGCAAACAAAGAAAACGATAAAAGCACGTCGCCAAGTGACAACAGGAAAAAACCAACGCGTAATCAAACAGTACTTAAAAAACCCGCAATCATTGAGGATGAGGATAGAAAATGGCAACGATCGGTTGAAGAATCAATATGGTCTGCAGCGAATCCTTACATCAATGAAATAGTTGAGGACTTTGTCACAAAATTTGAACACAATGCCGGTATTCCCGAGCAGATTCTTATGGTTCTCGCTAACAATCCGAATCTAGAAAAAGAAGACATAGAAATTCTAGCCGCCGTTGTTTGGCTTCAAATTACAACAAGCCAGCCGCTTCGAAATCTTGTTTTCACGGAGTCCACATTCAAAGCTCAAGAGGAATGGCGGCTCAATCCAGATTTAACCAAACTGCACAGAACAAGACCTCAATTCAACCCGGAATCAAATGCAGAAAGCGATCATTTGCCTACCGACGTGGTCACTATTCAGACCCTGGATCTACCGCAAAATGTTGTTAAAATTCTGTCGAAATATCGAACATTTAAATTACCAATACTAGAAATACTCAGCCAGGAAATAGATGACAGCAATCAGTCGAAAAATATAGAAGGAAACTCAACAAAAAGCTGCGAGACCAAAGTCCCTTCAAGAAGGATAGATAGGATATTACTCGGTCAAGATTTACTTAGTAAAACGCTGCAAATCGATCATTATAATTGGCCCTGTCATTGTTTACGATTAATACACAATCGCAAGACAAGAAACTTGACGGAAGGGCAATTGATACACATACGCCCCAATGAACAGCGCGATGCAAGCACAGCTTATTATCGGAAGGATACAACGAGCGGCACTAATATAGCCGGCTCGATACATTGCCCCAGCTTATCGCAAGTCAAGAAACAAATTGATACAGCGCTGCTGTCAATTGAATCAAAAATAAAGAGCCATGATATATACGAATTCTGGAATTCGTTAACTGATCTTGCAATTCTTTACCTAAGTATTTCGACCGCACCGAGACCACTTCTAGATCCTTTCGCCGAAACTATAAATTTTGATCTAAATAATCATCTTTTGATTCTAAAAGATAAAGATCTAGACAATCGAAATTCAACGAGAGTGGTTCCGCTCAACTCAGAGATCAGCCTTTGGTTAAAAGTGGTTTACTTCCCATTGCTAAAAGAATTAGCAAGTCACACTGAATGCAAAAAGCTAGCAACGATGATAGAAGTACTAAGCAATCCAGAAACAACCGAAAAACAAAAAATTCCTTTGTTCTTCTACATCAGCCCAAAGGGCATCGAACATATTGGGGAAAACTGGATTCAAAAATATATCAAAAATAAAAGTCTAGTCAGCAATTTCGCGAGACACTTAAGCTCAACCTACCTCGAACTTGCTGATCGAGAACTCAATGATATGCTTCTAGGCCATCAGCACTTAAAGTTACCGATTCACGGAACTAGCAGCATACGTGTAAGGCAAAGAGATCTTGATGCCATACGTGCAGGTACTTCAAAGCATCTTAAGGCGTTTCTTCCAAATCCACTTCCAACAGTAACGTTTCCTACGGGTGCACTTTTCAAGGGACGTAAATATCCGAAGTCATTCGGTGAGGAAAAACGTCGGAAAGAGCGATTAACTAAATTTTCCAAACTCAAGAGACAGATTGAATCAGTTGCAGCAGATATCAACAAACTTCCCTTAGGTCAACGCACAAAGGCTGCACAAGAGGCGCTCGCAATAATTAAATCAACTGAAAAATATCAAGACTCATTTAAAGCGCTAGCATTCCACTTTTGTGAATGTGTTGAAAGTGTGGACGTCGATGGGTTGCAATACAAAAGCTGGGAAGTACTTCAGGAGAAAAACCCAATTGATGCGAAGTGGATGAGCAACCTGCATAGAAGAAAGATCATCGAACCAGCGTTAAATAAATTGATAAAGGACCATCAGAATTTCAAATCCGTGAGTGACTTAAACCTTCTCTTCTCGTTTTCCTTAGTGATTTTTAATGGCATTACCGAACTAGCGATTCACAAGAAAGTTCTGGAAGAGGATTACCAATGCTTCAGCTTAGCTGACACGGTAAACATCGAATTCTCCTCTGAAGAAGTTGATCCCAACTTTGCAGCTACACGACGTCATCAACTATCGCAGCAGTCGGTGAGTATTTTGCAACGTCTCAAAAACGGGAGGGGGCGAGGCAAAAAAACAAGCGTAGCAAAACAGAAAATTAGTGATGATCTAAGAAACCAGATAAATCAAATCGAACTAGTGGGAACAGATTCATTATCTATAGTTGAGCAATTGATAATGCTTGAAAGAGCATTTCAAATTTATCACTTGCCTACCCCGATTGCGCAAATAGCAAGTGGCGAAATTCCGCATCGTTCAATGGATCGATCTAGCCTTGCCGCTCATAAACAGGGCATAAATATTCCAGATATTACAGAAAATCCCGCACCGCTAATTCCGTCACAACAAGCAACACAAAGGCTAGATGTCACTATCAGTCTAATTTTGGAACTGGCAGCCACACTTACGGATCAGCCAGAAGAATTCTTAATAAAAATAAACCAAATAAAGTGCAACCAAGCAGCCCCCCTCGCTCTAAAGGAATACTTGATTGACCTATTTAAGAGAAGGCACCTTGGAAGACCTCTGGCCAAAAGTACAAAAACGAAGTACCTCTCAAAACTTCGGCATTTTCTTGAATCCACTGAGATTATTTATCTTATTGAGATTCAAGACACGGATGGAATCAACGAGGAAATAGTCGATTTCTTAGAAAAACTAGGTCGAAAAAATAATGAGGCAGCAGAGTATGCACGTCACATCGACGCTTACTTCAACACAAAAGCGCTAGCCTGTTGATTTGCACCCAAATTTGACCCGGGATTTGCATTGAATTTTGACCCACCCCTTGGTGTCAGAATTATGTCTCGATTTTCAGTTTTCGGGTTTGTTTTTCCTCCTTCTTGTTCTGAGTTGAACT
>NZ_SCKY01000093.1:0-1090 GCF_004100315.1 Hydrotalea sp. AMD
TAATTTAGCGGTAGCTTCTTCTTTAGTTAAATGCCGAGTTAACTGTACAAAACAGACTTTGTCAGAAGTATGTTCATCAAAAGGTGTATAACAATTACCTGTCGCGCAATGTACTTTACCTTGTTTCTCTCCTTCACGAATACAATCTTCAGTTAACTTTCCACCATATTTATCTGAAGCATACCCTATATGAGCAGGCCCTATTGTATATGGGTGTGGTTTAAAATTAACACTGCTAATACTTAATACCCGAAACTCTGGAGCTAATTTTTCTCCAAGTTGTCTAAGAAGTTCTTCTTTTTCCATGATAATTAAAAGTTGTTTAAATTTGTACAAATAGATACTACGATGGCAACAACACTGCAGCGTTCCAGCTATACTCCGCAAAATGTCTACGAAGACATCCATAAACTGTTTCTCACGATAAAACTCTCTCATTACAAGACTAAATCTTTCGCTGCGCATGAAGCGTTTGGAAGAATCTATGACCAGGTGAATGAGTTAATCGATGAGATTACTGAAAAACTGATAGGCTATTCAGATGTAGATCCAGGAGATTTACAAATTGGAACAGTGTCTCCTAAGTTGCCAAAGGATTTAGGGCAGTTTATTATCGCGCTTGCGATTAAAATAGAGCTATTTGCCGCTGGAGAGAAATCTCTTTCATCTCAGCGTGTCAACCTACGCCCTTGAGCGCCGGGGCAAGCCTTCTCAGTTGACGTTCGTCCTCTTATTGATCACGCGGGTAAAGTGACAGCCTCGGAGGATATAGCAGAGAATGACACAGATTGTTTACTGCTCTGACTCTGCAAATTTATTACAAAAATCTTCTACTGATGTGTGGTAAATTTGAAGCGTCTCTCTTTTTTACCCCTTGCTAAATAACGAGAAATCCTCATATCCGCATATTTGATAAAAAGATCGTCGCTTTTTATATATTGAAAGCCTAAGTACCCATGTTTACCTACTAAGTTATATTTCCTCATACTGTTTCTTCCTTTTTAACTGTGATACCAAGTTTTTTTCTGCATTGTGGCCCTATGCCGTATTCGATACTGACCGCATCAGTGAGTTTCTTACCACAGTAACC
>NZ_SCKY01000094.1:0-1076 GCF_004100315.1 Hydrotalea sp. AMD
CAACGTTCGAGTATTTGCGAAGGCAGGGAATTCATTGATTGTCCAGCCCGGTACAGATGCTCATTTGAAAATATGTTGTTGAAGTTATGAACTAAAGCTGGAAATTGAACGTCGAGTTGAAACCGGTGCTGATGCTTGCACATAGCTGATGTTACATTGTCAAGCCCTGCTTTTGCAAATATTTTTGTTGTAGGCAGGGGAATCAAACATTTTTTAAGTTCGATATTATATTATATGTAAACCACCCGTCCAACCCTTTAAATATTTGCGGTTTCGCACTTGCTCCGTCTTTTTGAAGTCCAATGCCGTCTGAATATTGTGTCATTGAAATTAGTTTAGCATAAGGAATTTTAATACTTTTTGACGCAGAAGCAAAGTAGATATTTTTATTTGTCAGGGCAAACATGCCATTCGCAATTAATGTCATTTGTGTTGTTGTAACTGGATTGCCTTTGAATTGTCCAGTTCGATAATAAACTCCTTTTGCAATCTTAATGCTAATTCCTTGGCTTTTCCCTTCAAATGTAGTTTTACTTCTCTGCTCATAAAACTCTACGGTCTGAAAAATCCAAATGAGAGTTTCTCCTTTGTCTAATAGAAATGGAGAATTGCCCGAGATATTCAATCTATTCTCTGGTAATTTCCCTTGAGAAATATCCTTGAGTATTAGTCCCTTTGCAACTTTTTCAAAAGAACCATTTTTATTAAGAAGGTTCTGGTCAAGGTCGAAATATTTTTTATAGTTAGAAATTTTCTCTTCTTCTTCCTTAGAAATAATTCCATCGTCAAGAAAGGTTTCTACTGCTTTGTCAAATCCTAAAGTGTATAACTCATTCAACTCAGTCTGATTGATAAATCCAGTCTTTGCAATGGCTGCAACTTCATTGCTAAGATTGGAAAAGTCAGATGTCGAGGTAATTGATTTGCTTATTTCATTAGGAATAGAAATCAGTGCATTTGAATGAGCAAGCTCACATTCTTTATGAACGCTTCTCAAAAAGCCTGCTGGTTGTCCGCAAAATTTACAAGTCATATTTTTTCAAAGTGTTAGTGTTGGTCACGCCTTGCCTACAACG
>NZ_SCKY01000012.1:5000-128426 GCF_004100315.1 Hydrotalea sp. AMD
TTTATACGATGCATATAATACTTATAAGCTCGGGAAGTTGCATCGAAGCGACAATGTGCATGAATGGGCACCTGATACAAATTCAGGATGACAATATCTTTTGGCAAAATAGCATTTAGGTTATATAAATGCTTTTGATGTATTTGTATTTCAGTATCAAAATGAAAAAAATTTTGTCGGGCATGCACACCTGCATCGGTTCTGGATGAGCCGGTTAACTGAAAAGGCACTTTCCATAAAACCATCATTGCCTTCTCAATTTCTGATTGAATGGTGGCAGCATTTTCCTGAATTTGAAAACCACTGTAACAGGTACCTTTATATGATACTTCTATAAAATAACGGGGCATTCACTACCAATTAATTGTTTTTTTCAAGTGCTTTAAACTGTTCAATAATATTGGGATCGATAAGCTGATTAATTAAAGAATGAAAATTATCGGCATCGAGTAAATGTTTTTTTGCAGCGGCGAAAAACTGGAGTCGGTTTTGTTGAGAAAGAAATAGTATGCCCAAATTTTTTATTTGTTCAACCGAATAGCAATTTTTTTCAAAGGCTTTTTTGGCAGCTTCTATCATGGCAGCATCGGTATTTGATGATGCCATATCTATTCTTGTTTTATTAAAATCTTCTTTAGAAGCAGGAATACAGGAAGGTGTTGGGTTATTCACTGTTTCACTTACCGGTGTATGATTCGTTGTATCGGCTGGTTTTGGGGCAGCTATTTGTGCGGCAGGTTTTGTTTCAACAGGCGTTTCTGTAACAACAGTAGTGGTCGGCTGTACCTCTGCACGGGGGGCCTGTTTTAAGGGGATAAAAACAGCAATGGTATCTGCTTTAGATTGTGATTTATCAATATAAATCTGATCCAGACCTTGTGCACCCATTTTTTCAAAAGTTTTTGAAACGGAACTGCTTCGATTGGATGCCGGCATCTTTTGTTGTTTGGATGCTGTTTTAACAGCCGGTGGCATAATACCAGTATTCATCTGCTCTGCAATGTTGCTGCTTTTATTGTTTACAACTTGTACAACACTGTCTTTATTGGGAGTATTGGTTTGAGTAGCAACCGCAGTAACCGAACGGGCAACTTTTTCTTCTTGCACCGGCAGAGCAGTTTCTGCAACCGGCATATTAGCAGCAATGACCAATTCATTGCTTAACCCATTCAATTGCCAGTTACCCGTTTCACTTTTGGTAATTGAAAACCCTGCATCCTGATCAGTAACCGGAATTGCAAAATTTAATATCAGATTAGGATCTTGTTGCCATTGTAATTGCATCTGATGCGTGCCGGGCATTAATTTAGGTATAATCAAATAGCCACCGGAAGTAGATGTCCAATCCTGCTGATTGATATGAACACTGTATGACTGTCGGTTGGCTGACTGCAAGTAGATAAAATGATAATTCTGAGCATACCCCACCGCATGGAACATGAATAAACCTATTACAATCAAAAATAATTGCAGGTAATTTTTCTTATAAAACATGAGCCGGAAAAGTTTATACAAATCTAACAGAAAAAATGAAGCTTTATACCATCGGTTAAATCACGTAAAATTTTTTTATGTTTTTTGGGTTTCTTTAACCAATTCTGCCTTTGCTCGTATTATCTTTATTGCCCTTTATTAAACCATACCGATTAATAATATGGTTCATTTTCATTTGGGTAAATCAAAGTTAAACATTCAATCAAAAAAATCACATGAAAAAAGTTTTTATTGTTTTACTTATTATCGTACATTCCACTGCATTTTCGCAAAATAAAAATGACTGGCAAACCATTTACAGAGGATTTGCCACCAAAATCAATGATTTGGTGCATACAAAACTGGAAGCTTCATTCGATTATCAGCACAGTTATTTAAATGGTAAAGAATGGGTAACCTTAAAACCCCACTTCTATCCAACCGATTCATTAACCTTAGATGCGAAAGGCATGAATATTGACAAAGTTGCCATAGATAAAAATGGCAAACTTATTCCGCTGCAATACCGGTATGATAGTATGCAACTGAAAATTCAGTTAGACAGAACTTATACCCAAAACGAAAAATATACCATATACATTCAATATACAGCTAAGCCTAATGAATATAAAGGAGAAGGAAGTGCTGCAATTACCGATGCAAAAGGTTTGTATTTTATAAACCCCTTGGGAAAGGATAAAAACAAACCCACCCAAATATGGACGCAGGGCGAAACAGAATCTAATTCAGTATGGATTCCTACTATTGATAAACCGGATCAAAAATGTACGGATGAGTTTATATTAACAGTGCCAGATAAATATGTTACCCTTTCAAACGGAAAACTAATTAAACAACAAAAAAACAACAACAATACCCGAACAGATACCTGGCTAATGGATTTACCGCATAGCCCTTATCTGTTTTTTATTGGCGTTGGTGACTATGCCATAGTGAAAGACAGTTATAGAGGCAAAGAGGTATCATACTATGTTGAAAAGCCATACGAAAAAGTTGCAAGAAAAATTTTTGGGCATACACCTGAAATGATTCAGTTTTATTCGAATATACTTGGAATTGATTTTCCCTGGCAAAAATATGCGCAAATTGTAGGCCGTGATTATGTAAGCGGCGCTATGGAAAACACCACTGCTGTGCTGCACCAGGAAAGTGCACAGCAGGATGCAAGGCAATTGACTGATGAAAATATTTGGGAAGAAACCATTGCACATGAATTATTTCATCACTGGTTTGGCGATTTGGTTACCTGCGAAAGCTGGAGTAACCTAACCGTAAATGAAAGTTTTGCCAATTATAGTGAAGTACTTTGGGATACCTATAAATATGGAAAAGAGGCTGGTGATTATCAGAATTGGAAAGATATGAATGATTATTTTTTAAGTAATACTGACAATAAAGATTTGGTTCGTTTCTATTATCAGAACAGGGAAGATATGTTTGATGCCGTTAGCTATAATAAAGGTGGGAGAATTTTACATATGTTGAAAAATTATGTTGGCGACAGTGCTTTTTTTCATTCACTCAATCTTTATTTAAACAACAATAAATTCGGCAATGGCAGCGCTGTTAAATTAAGACTTGCCTTTGAAGCTGTAACAGGAAAAGATTTAAACTGGTTTTTTAATCAGTGGTATTTTGGAAGTGGGCATCCTGTTTTAGACATAAGTTATATCTATGATGAAAAAGCCCAGTTGGAAAAAGTAATTGTACAACAAAAACAAATTTCGGGTAAAATTTTTAAGCTTCCTTTTGCCATTGATATTTATACCGGTGAAAACAGACAACGGTATCAGGTTTGTGCCGAAAACAGGGTGGATACCTTTTATTTTAAAGTATCGGAAAAACCAAATTTAGTGAATGTAGATGCAGATAAGATATTATTGGCACAGAAAACAGACCATAAAACAGTATCAGAATTTTTTTATCAATATAATCATGCACAAAACTTTTTAGACAAACGAGAAGCAGTGGTTTATGGAAGTAATCATTTAGATGATGTTTTGGGCTATACCTTGGTAGAAAATGCTTTGTATGATCCCTTTTTTAGAATAAGAATTAATGCATTAAATATTTTTAACACTACCAATCAGAGCCTGCATCAGCCAACTATTGATAAAATTGAAAAATTAGCAAAAACTGATCCTAAAAAATTAGTAAGGGCAAGTGCTATTGATGTATTGGGAAAATTAAAAAATAAAGACTATAAAAACTTTTTTGTAGATGCTTTACAAGATTCATCTTACTCAGTTGCCGGAGCTGCATTAAGTGCATTAAGTAAAATTGATAGTGTAGAAGCTTTTAAACAAGCATTACAATTAAGTAAAGTAACTGCAAAAGGCCATTTACTCTCAGCCATTGTAAATACCTTTATTCATTATGGAGATGCAGATAATTTTGATTATGTAGCATATAACTTTAGCCAATTACCGGTTGGCCAGGAAAAATTTGAGATATTACCTGACTTTACTGTATTTCTGTCAAAAATATCAGATAGTACCCAATTTAGAAAAGGCATTGATTATATTATACAATTTAAGAAAGATATTCCACTGGCCTATCATGAACAAACCGATCCATTCATCAACTTGTTTTTAAATGAATTAAAATCAAAAAAACAATCGATGGGTCAATTGAATCTTGCCAATTATATTACAGAAAAACTAAAGGAAGGAAACCAATAAAATACATTGTATCGCATCTTACAAAAAATGCCGCAACTATTGTTTTAGTGCAGCATTTTTTATGGAACTATTGATTTTTTATCATTATTGTCCGGCAAAACTTAACTTAAAAATCGCTGTAATTCTTTGCTATAAAGAATTACAGGCTAAAAAATGATTGTTTCAAAATTGGAGGGAGTACCCCATCTTTTGAAATCGGCTGAAATATGGTTCTGTAAAGGGTTTGAACCATTATTTTACAATTTTAGTCGGACAACAATATTTTTTATAAAAAATTAGATGCAGGGATACATCCTCAATTATTGAACGGTAGTTACAATTAATCCTTTTGATGTAATGGGTGCAGATTGGCCCATCATTTCCATAGTACCGGTTAAATCAACATTACTTGTTTCGTTGATTAACAGCCCGTTGGCTTTGTTATATGTTCGGGTTGCAATAGCTTTCCCGTTAAGGTTTTGTACAATATCCATACCATTTCTATTGATATTTTCTTTTAAAGTGATATTGGCATGCATTTCAACAACAACTGCATTATCACTCACCTGTTTAATGGTAGCATTGCTCACAATTTTAGAAGAAGAATCGGATACAGTTGAATCAGTCCAGCTAAATCCTTCTTTGATATCGGTGGGTTGAAGTGCTAATACATACTTAGCCTGATCATCTGCACCACCCATTTTTATAATAGCATCTAATTTTTGTGACTGAGTAATCATCTTGCCATTTTTAATCTCAATATTATTGGGTTTGTTTAATGCTTTAAATAAATCGGCCATTTGAGGATTATTTCTTAAATTTTCATCATCTGAATCAAAAGTTTGATCCTGCCCCATCACTTTTACTTCCCCTTTAATATGCTTCATTGTGGCAGAATAAGTATAGCCATCTGCAGTAACTGCTTTAATAGTATCTAAAGCTGTTGTAACTGCATTGGTGGTTGTTTCAATATCCTGACCCGCAAAATTAAGATTGGTATTTACTTTAATATCCGTAACAGTTTTAAATGCAGTACCGGGTTGCACTTTTACCATTTGACCAGAAACTGCAATAATACCGGTTGAAAGAAAGAATCCTAAAAATAGATGTTTCATAATTTTTGTATTATAGTAATTGTTTTATATTTCAAAAATAGGGGTTTACATAACAGTAAAATTCAGTTGTATATAATTTAATCCAAAAACATTAACATGCAACCATAATGCATGTAAAAAATTTACCATCCACCTCCTGCACCGCCACCGCCGCTACTACCACCTCCAAAACCACCAAAACCGCCGCCACTGCCACCCCAACTACCACTACTTCTATTGTTTAACATACCCGATAATAAAATGGGTGCAATTAAGCCACCACCACCTCCGCCTCCACCGCCCCTGCGCAATATGAAAAAAACAATCAATAATAAAATAATGAATATAATGGCACCACTACCGGTGGGCTTGTCTTGTTTTCGGGCCACTTTATATTCACCAACAGCGGCTTTAGCCAAATCATCTACTGCATTATTTAATCCGGTATAATAGTCTTTATTGCGAAATGCCGGCACAATTTCATCTCTATAAATTTGAGAAGTAGTGGCATCGGGAATGGCACCTTCCAGGCCATAACCAATTTCAATCCATACTTTTCTGTCATCAATGGCAGCTAATATTAAAATACCATTATTGGTTTTTTTATTTCCAATACCCCATGCCCGAAACAGCTTGTTGGCATAATCGGCCACATCGTAACCATTTAAAGTTTTTACCAGAACAATGGCAATTTGGTTGGATGTAGAATCATCTAATGCCACTAACTTTTGTTCAAGTGCTGCATTCTGTTCGGCAGACAGTACGCCGGCATAATCATTCACCAATCTGGGTGGATTGGGTTTGGGTAAAATATCCTGCGCCAAACAAAAAAATGTTTGCAACAGTAAAATGCTTATCAGTATTAGTTTTTTCATTGAATAGTATCCTGCGCCATTGGCTGTTATATTGCATTAAATGAAACTAATCACCAAAAACAATATCATCGGGTAACTCGTTGGAATCGGTTTGTTGATTAAAGGGGAAATGTGTTTGAAGGGCATCGCCTATTTGCATTACAATTGTTGCAATGCCTTCTGCAAAATGTTGCGCATTAAAATGACTGATCATTTTCTGAACAGCATCTTCCCAAAAATTTTGTCCAACTTTTGCATGTATGCCTTCATCGCCAAAAACAGCCAGTTTTCTGCTTTTTACAGCAACATACACCAATACCCCGTTACTTTCCCGGGTATTATACATGTTTAATTGGGTAAATAACTCCTTTGCCCTATCAACCGGGTTGCTATTGAAGCATGTATTTTCAATATATACTCGAATTTCACCACTGGTAACCAGTTCTGTTTTTTGAATGGCTGCAACAATCTGGTTTTTTTCTTCCATCGAAAAAAAATCAACCGGCTTTTTTTTGGAGAAGATACCCATCTGTATTATGTATTATTTTATATTAAACTGAATTTCCGGTGCTTTTTCTGTTCCAGAATCTGCCTGATAATAGGGCTTTTCAGTAAAATGAAAAATACCTGCAAAAATATTATTCGGGAAAGTGCGCACTTTTAAATTGTATGCATTTACTGCTGCATTATAATCTCTTCTGGCTACATTGATTCTGTTTTCGGTACCTTCTATTTGTGCTTGAAAATCCTGGAATGCCTGTGTGGTTTTTAAATTAGGATACGCTTCGGCAACAGCCATTAAACGGCTGAATGCACCTTGTAACTGACCCTGTGCCTGCTGAAATTTTTGCAAGCTTTGCGGATCGTTAATATCTACATTTACGCTGGTAGCCCTAGCACGTGCATCAATTACCTCTTTTAAAGTAGATTTTTCGAAATTTGCTGATCCTTCAATTGTTTTAATAACACTATTATACAGGTCGGTTCTGCGTTGATAGTTGGTTTCTACATTACTCCACGATTGTTTTACGGCCTGTTCGCCCTGTACCAATCCGTTATAGCCATTACAGCCGCAACCACCTAATAAAAGAATGATTGCAGCAATTACAATTAAAGTAAGGGTTTTTGTGTTCATATACGCTGGTTTATTGATTTGTAAAAAATATTTAAATTAAATTATTTTTTAATTAGTACATTGATGATTGAAATTTAATTTTTCACTCCACACCAAATTGCTTGTAAGATAATTGTTTGTTGGTAATTAATGAGCTACATTTTCAAAATATATGCCTAAAAAATAATTTCAGACGAAATGACGCAAAAAAACCACCCTTTTCGGGTGGTTAAACATGTATTCATACTTATTATTTTAGTTGTTGATTGCAGCAATACCGGGCAATTCTTTTCCTTCAAAATATTCAAGCATAGCGCCACCACCGGTACTAACATAACTTACTTTATCTGCAAAGCCAAACTGGTTTACTGCTGCAACGCTATCGCCCCCTCCTACTAAACTAAAAGCGCCTTTTTGTGTAGCGGCGGCAACGGCAACCGCAATGGCTTTAGTTCCGTGTTGAAATTTAGCCATTTCAAAAACGCCCATAGGCCCGTTCCATAAAATGGTTTTTGCAGCTTGTATTACATTGGCAAACTGCTCGCATGCTTCGGGGCCAATATCTAACCCCATCCATCCATCGGGTATATTGTTAGAAGGAGCTGCAGAAGTTTCTGCATCGGCAGCAAATTTATTGGCTATGATACTATCGCCGGGTAAGTGAATACATACCCCCTGTTTCTCAGCCTCTATTAATAATTCTTTAGCAGTTGAAATCCGATCATCTTCGCACAATGAATTGCCAATATTGCCACCTTTTGCTTTCATAAAAGTATAAGCCATTCCACCGCCTATAATAATATCGGTTGCTCTTTTTAAAAGGTTTTCGATAATTAAAATTTTATCAGATACTTTGGCGCCGCCAATAATGGCAACAAAGGGTTTTTCAGACTGGTGCATGATTTTTTCGGCACTGGCCACTTCTGCTTCCATCAATAACCCAAACATTTTTCTATCTTTTGGAAAAAACTGCGCTATCACTGCGGTAGAAGCATGTGCCCGATGCGCTGTTCCAAAAGCATCGTTTACATATACATCTCCTAATTCTGACAATTTTTCGGCAAAGGCTTTATCGCCTAATTCTTCCTCTTTATAGAAACGAAGGTTTTCTAACAACAAAACTTCGCCGGGCTTTAATGCCGCTGCTTTTGCAAAGGCTAGTGCACCAATGCAATCATCTGCAAATTGAACAGAAGTTCCATTTAATAAAACCGATAAATGTGCTACCAAATGTTTTAAAGAATATTTTTCAGACGGGCCATCTTTTGGCCTTCCAAAATGACTCATTAAAATAACACTACCCCCATCTTTCAAAATTTTTTGGATGGTAGGAATGGTAGCTTTCATGCGATTATCATCCGTAATTTGATAATTGGCATCTAAAGGCACATTAAAATCAACCCGAATTAATGCTTTATGCCTATTGAAGTTAAAATTAGAAAATTTGCTCATAATTTTTTTTAATTAGAATAGAAGCTTGCAGTAAAATAAGCTTTACCTCTATTACATTGTATATTAAAAATGCCGGCATACACCGGCATTTCTTTATTTTTTAATTAAACCTGCAAAATAATGAACGGTACGTACCAATTGAGATACGTAGCTCATTTCATTATCGTACCAGCTTACCACTTTTACCAATTGTTTATCGCCAACGGTAATTACTTTTGTTTGAGTGGCATCGAATAATGAACCGTAGTGCATTCCAACAATATCGCTACTAACAATTTCATCTTCATTGTAACCAAAACTTTCGTTGCTGGCTGCTTTCATTACTGCATTAATTTCTTCAACTGAAGTTTTTTTAGCAAGAATAGCAGACAATTCAGTTAATGAACCTGTAATAACAGGAACACGTTGTGCACCACCATCTAATTTACCTTTTAATTCAGGCAACACCAAACCAATGGCTTTTGCAGCGCCGGTGCTGTTGGGAACGATATTAGCAGCGGCTGCACGGGCTCTTCTCAAATCACCTTTAGGATGGGGAGCATCTAAAGTATTTTGATCGTTGGTATAGGCATGAATTGTAGTCATACTTCCTGCTTCAATGGTAAATGCATCATTTAATGCTTTGGCCATAGGCGCTAAGCAGTTGGTGGTGCAGGATGCACAGGAAATAATGGTTTCAGAACCATCCAAAATATTGTGGTTTACATTAAACACCACAGTTTTTAAATCGCCGGTGGCGGGAGCTGAAATAACCACTCTTTTGGCACCGGCAGTTAAATGTGCTTCTGCTTTTGCTTTATCGGTAAAAAATCCGGTAGATTCAATCACTACATCTACCTGATGGCTGCCCCAGGGAATTTGTGCCGGATCGCGATGTGCATAGATTTTAACTTCATGCCCATTTACTATAATGGAACTTTCGGTAGCAGTAACTGTGGCATCAAATCTGCCTTGTGCACTGTCATATTTTAAAAGATGAGCCAGTACTTTCGGACTGGTTAAATCGTTTATAGCAACCACATCAATACCTTCCATGTTAAAAATTTGGCGATATACCAACCGACCAATTCGTCCAAAACCATTAATGGCAACTTTAACTGTACTCATTTTTACTTGTATTTAAATGATAAAAAAGATAAATCGCTGCAAAATTAAAACATTGTAGCCAACTATCCATTTTGTATTTATGTTATGGCAATAATTTGAAAAGAATTGATAGAAATCAAATCAATGATTCGCATCCGGCCTAAACAAAAAAGTATATATTTATCAGGTGAAAAAAATAAATTCCTTAAAAAATTTTGAGGGATACCAGCCGCCCCCTATTTTTGCACTCCCAAAAACAAATGGAGCGTTGGTCAAGGGGTTAAGACGCATCCCTTTCACGGATGAATCACGGGTTCGATTCCCGTACGCTCTACGAAAACAGTACACAAAAAAGCCGCAAAATAAATTTGCGGCTTTTTTTATTATTGACCTTTCTAAAATTCAATTTCTGCCTATGAATATACATTCAATTCATATTTTTATTTATTATTCGCAGCATTCAACTTCCAATTATCAGTTCTGAAGGCGATTACAGGTAAATGATTGCTACCAAACAAATTACCAATAGCAGTATTTCCAAAGGCATAGCGAACAGCAATAGGATGCTGTACTTTACTGCTCCATACCATTAATTGATTGCCTTCAATGTTTGCAGCAGCCGGATAAAATACTTTATCAGCACCGGCAACCCATATTTGTTGCACATTAGCCCCTTTTATCAGTAATCCTCCTCCGGTGTCTTCAAAACTGAGCAATACTTTGTCGCTATTTATGATTACATTTTTAAGATGAGGCGATTGACAGATAATGTGTTTCCACTCATAATTTTTTGCCAAAGCCCAATTCGCCAACCGATCACCCACATCATGTTTATTTTTGGGATGGATATTTGAAGTATCGGTAACCAAATCAGTAATTACAACCATACCAACATTGGGATATGCTGCTGCCTTACTTTGTTGTTCCTGCAACAAGGCACCAGCGTAAGGTTTACCATAAGCAAAAGGAGCAATTTGTACATAATAAAATGGGAAATTATATTTCCATGCTTTACGCCAGGTACCCATCATTTCAGTAAATAGTTTTGCATACGTATATGGATAAGCTGTATTTGTTTCGCCCTGGTACCAAATTGCACCGGCAATAGCAAAACGTGCAATTGGTGCAATCATGGCATTAAAAGCCACACCGGGTTCATGAGGCCAAAATTTGGAAGGTTTTTGTTTTTTAGCTGCCATCAATAATTCCTCATCCATACGAATAATAGAATCTGGCGTCCACACTTCTGCCGGCGTGCCACCCCAACTGGCATTGATCAAAGCGATAGGCACATGTAGCGAATCTTGCAGCTTTTTCCCAAAAAAATAGGCAGCTGCGCTAAAGGTTTGTAAGTTGGCAGCATCACAACTTACCCAAGTACCTTTTACATCTTGTTGTGGACAATTGGCAGCAGACTTGGCTACTGTAAAAAAACGGATATTTGGATTACAGGCATGAGGCAAAACAGCTTTTACATCCGGTAAACCCCATTGTTCATTCATTTCCATGTTCGACTGGCCGGAACAAAGCCAAACTTCACCAATGAATACATTTGTTAATGTAATGGAATTGTATCCCTTAAAATTAATTTGATAAGGACCGCCGGCAGCAGGCGTTTGAATAGTAAGTTGCCAATGTGCATTTGCGTTTGTTGTTGCAGAATCAATTGCATTATTCCAGGTATTGGTAACTTTTACCACTTCGCCCGGATTGCCCCAGCCCCATAATGTAACGGCCAACCGTTGCTGTAATACCATATTATTGTTTAAAATTGAAGGCAGTATAATATTTGCCTTTGCTGAACCAAAAAACATTATTACAACGAATGCACAAAAACGTTTCATAAAAAATTATTTAGTATGTTTTTATCAGTTTTTGAGTTTGATAAAAATGCAGGTTTTGATTGTATAAATGCACATAATATATGCCTGCGGGTAAATGACTGATATTAATAGCATCGCCATTTTTTAGGTTGTACTGGTTGAAAACTGTTTGTGCTGCAGTATTGTAAATGATAGCATTCAAAATAGGCACTCCTGTTAAATTATTGTGGATGAACACTTCACTTTGTGCAGGATTTGGATTAATACTTAACTCTGAATTAAGTACAACATTTATTGCAGTAACAGTATAATTAAACCTATTTGAAAAGGCGCTGCTGCAACCATTCTGAATTACCTTAACAGCATAATAACCATTAGCAGATGGCTTGTAGAATTGAGCAGTAGCATTCGCAATAGCAGTAAGCGTATCATTGTACCATTGATTACCGGAAGCAGAGGAGGATAATAAATTGTTATTGGCATCTATTGTTACAACAGGCGTGGCGGGTATAGCAGTTTTAGAAATGAAAACTGTATCTGAATAAATACTGCAACCTGCATTATTTTTTCGAAGTACTATTACATATCCTGCATTATTGATAAACCGTTGTGTTCGTTGTGATGAATCTGTTATACCATTAATATTCCAAAAAAGGCTATCGGAACCGATATTATTACTTATGGAAACTAATGTAGAATCATTACCACAAATAGAATACACATTTTTTGTAAACAATGGTTTCACAAGGGCACATCCGTTAGGTGTTGCAGTAAATGCTAAGTCCCAGCTTAAGTTGGGAATATTTACTGTTAAAATACCATTATTCACTGTTATAGATGAAGTACTTACTGGTAAGCCGGTATTCGTATTATACCATTGTACTGTATAATTTAAATTAGCCATTCCCGCAATTTGAATAGTAGCACCATTTATAGGAGGAGGTGCTACACCATTATGATTTTGCAAATAACTCCAATTATATTGATTGTTTAAAATCCATCCGGCAATTTTATTTTGTAGTGCAGATTGCAATACATATGCAGCAACCGAAGAACCTACATTAGTAAAAACATAACTAGAAATATTCATCCAATCGGTTCCTGTATTATCCACTTTTATGGTATGATTACCTGCAGACACATTGATGAAATAGGTAGCATTGGCAACAGTATTAAAAGCCGTATCCTTACCATCCAGATAAATATGCAACTGAGGTGCTGTGCTAATATTGTTCACAACCACTTTAAACTGTCCGGCTACAGGATAAGTAACAGTAAAAACAGGCGGATTTTTATATTGGGTATTGTATACCGAACCATACAAATATTGTCCTAACTGTGTGGCAGTCGGTGTTATATTTCCGGAAGCATCAATGGTGAAATTAGCAGCAGTAGCTGCAGCCCAGCCAGCGCTGGGTGAAATGGTTAAATCGGCATTACCCCCTCCGCTTATGGTGGCTGTAACCGGTGCATATAATTCAGATTTTAAATTTAATGCATTTACAAATGAAGAGATGCCTTTAAAATGCGTATACAAATTTTTCGGATCAATATAATTATCCCACCACCAACTCATTGCAGTACCCATTGCCCCGCTTAATGCAGTAGCCCACATTGTATTGTGAATATACACACCATTCGGATCAATAGAAGATAAAGCAACGTTTCCGGAATTAATACCAAACTCGCCATTGAGTATTGGTTTTTTAAATTGCCAGATATAAGAACGGCTGCCGGCAGCTAATATCGACTCTAAATTGGGTGCGCCAACATAATAATGTGTTTGCGTAAAATCAATATTTTCCAAACTCCAGGTAGCTGGATCATTATTATCATGTGCATAGCTGGTGGTTACCAAGTGCTGATACACATCTTTCGATTTAATGTAAGCAGCCATTTCCTGATGCCAGTTTGTAATATTTGTTTTATAAGTATTAAAACTATCGGTCCATTCTACTTCATTAAACAATTCCCAACTCATAATTGTGTTAGAGTAACCATACCGGGCAATAATATAACGCATTCGGTTTTTAAATAAATTTTTAGCAGTTGAGTTTGAAAAAAAATCCCATGTATTATTACAAGGCCCTCCATTTGCAATGTTATAAGGATTGTTGTTCCATTCTGGATTTACTGTAGTAGATACCTGCCCATGATGGTTTAAGCAAAGCATAATACGTACACCCTTTTGCTTACAAGTATTTAAAAGCCAGTCTAAGTAATATGCATTGGATTGCTGATAGTTTTTTAAACCACCATAATTACTTCCTTTCCATTCTAAAGCAAACGACCAATCGGCCATCCAAACTCTTATAAAATTACCCCCGTTATTGCTTAATTTGTTTAACCAATTGGAATAATCTGTATACACATTATTATCCTGCCAGCACATATTTTCGCCAACGGGAATATATTGACTACTATCATCAAAACTTAAATAGTTAGAATTATTTTTTCGAATAAACCCCGGATCGGAGCTATTTACACAAGTGAATGTAGCATCACCAAAGGTGGTAATGCCAACAGTATTAGTGCAAATAAGGCTGTAATGCCATATACCCGTTTGAATAGGTGTAAACCGAACTTTAAAAACACCATTACCGGCAGGTGTTATACTGCCATTGGTTGTGTTGAGTGTGTAATCCTGCATATAAAACCCATCTACCGAATCAACAACACCATTGGGTGCCATAAAAACGGCTTTTACAGCAATATCATTATAATCAAACGGGTTGGTATAAGCAGCAGTTAATTGAATTGTTAATTCAAACTTATCAAACTTTTGTATACTGGTATTATTTGGCGTAACAACATTGAATACCGGTATTTGAGCTAATAACTGTTGTGCAAAAAACAACATGGTTAAGAACAAAGGATTTTTATTATGAAGAAGCATAACAAATTTTTATTTATGACAAATGAATACATTTCATTATTGAACCTCTACCTTTTTTACACCGGAAAGATCGTCTGTAACAAATCCATCGCCGCTTGCAGCAAAAATTTTATACCCGTTAATTGCATTTGGTGCATGTGAAGCTTTAAAATTGAAAATGGATACATTGCTGAAGTGGTGCAATTCCAAGCCATTGGTAAAAAATGATGGTAATTGTTTAGACCATTCCAACATAAAATCGTTGATATGTAAACCTTCTATATAACGCGCTAAAATTCCAGGAATATCACTTTGGAATAGTTGTTCTCTTGGTCGTAAACATCCACGCAAATCAATATTCCCACCGGCAACAGTATTTAAAGCACTATTCACAACTTTAAAACGAATGTGATTGAAGTTGATGTCCTGTAAATGGCTTTCCTCACTACCATACAATAATATTCCATTTTCGCCGGCGCAAATAATATTATTAAAAAATACATGCCGAATGGAACCCAATTGAATGTTTGCTTTGCCACGAACAGCAGAAATATGAATCGGTTCACCATTGCCCCACCAATCGCCCGTGCGTAATTTAGTTTCAATAAATACATTATTGAAGCTGATATTTTCCAAAGAACCTTCATCACGTAAAAAAATTCCAATACCTCTTGTAGAATTAGTAATATTTACATTATTCACCTCAATATTTTTCACGGTATTCTGATCTAAAAAACCAATTCGAATACCACTGGAATAAGATTGCAGGTTACAATTGCTAACAATAATATTTTTTGAAATATGTTTGACATGTTGAAAACCGGGTATTTCAAAATGATGGTTATAACCCGTTATTGCAATGGCATCATCACCTGTTCTGATATCACAATCATTAATAATTACATTGGTGCAACTGGTAACATCTATACCATCGGCATTTGGCGCCAATAAATTATTCCACAAACGAATACCACTTACAAATACTGCATCACAATCGGCAAAATGCATACACCAGAAAGGGGCATCCGTAATAAAAATATTTTTTACCGATACTCTTTTACAATTACTGAATACAAACATCTGATAAGGCCTGTCATTCGGCACTAAAGGTCCGTCACCAACTCCTTCAGCTATGTTTCTAAAATTATTTTTTTGCCTGGTAAAACGGGTGGCAATACTATCTAACTTTTTAGCCTTTGTGGTATCGAAAAAGAAAATACCACTGCCATCAATCCTACCTTCACCGGTTATGATAATATCTTCTTTATTTTCAGTAAAGAACATGCCTTTATGTATAGGAATAAAAGGCGTATCAGGAAAAAAATTTTCATAATCGGATAAATGCGTACTTCCTTTTAAAATGGAACCGGATTGCAGATACAAAGTAATATGACTTTGCAAATGCACCGTACCAATAATGAAAGTACCTGAAGGAATGAAAACCGTTCCGCCACCACTTTTGCTGCAAGCATCAATGGCATTTTGCAACGCTTTAGTAGCAGGCAATTTACTATTGACAACTGCTCCATAATCAGTAATATTAAATATGCTCTGTTGTGCAAATACACATGTAACACTTAAAAATAACATGGCTGCGCACAGCAGGTTTTGTTTCAAGAAATGAACGATTGACTGATACATGTTATGGGTTTAAAACGAATAAAATATTGTTGGCATGGATAACCTTTGAATAATTTCCATACAAGCCCTTGCATTGTGATAAGGACACTTCCAAAAACCAATTTTATCCTGACTATTCATTACCCGGTAATTGGCAGCAACACCCCATACCCATTCGCCATAATTTTTGTCGATGATATGCTCTTTTACAAATTGCCAGCTATTGAACGATTTTTCAAAAAAATGGTTTTGTTGTGTTATTTGCCAGGCATTTAAAAAACCTATCATGGCCTCTGCCTGTGGCCACCAATGTTTTTCCCGAATCAAAAAATCATCTGCTATTCTTTTTTCATACCATAATCCGCCATCCACATCTAAACCTTCTGCCGCAGCATTTACAATGGATACCGCCATTTGTTCCAATGTGTGCATCCATTCAATATCACCAATTATAATAGCACAGTCTAACAAAAGCCAAGCTGCCTCAATATCATGTCCATAAGAAATAACATCGCGTTTTAATTGCCAATTTTCAGTAAAAAATAAATTCAGATGAAAACTTTTGGCATCAATAAAATACTGTTTGAATAATTGCAGCAGATGAATAATTTTGAATTTTAAAATTCTGTTTGGCCAAACCTTATACAAATTGGCATATGCTTCAATTATATGCAAATGTGTATTCATGGTTTTTTTTTCATTCCGGTCTTTTTCACTTAAACGAGCATCTTCAATGGCAGACCAGTTTCGTGTAAATGCTTCAAAATAACCACCATATTTTACATCATAACTTTTTTCTTCAATCAGATAAAATAGACTAATGGCTGCATCTAAAGCCTTCTTATTTTTTGTTGCTTCATAGAATTCACTCAATCCATATATAACAAATGCATGTGCATATATTTGTTTACGATCATCTAAAACATTACCATCAGGCAATAATTTCCAAAAAACACCTCCAAATTTTTTATCCAATCCATACTCCATTAAATAATCAAAAGCCCTTTCTGCCAGCATGATATATTGGGTATCTGGCTTCCATTGATAAACAGCCGAGAATGTCCATAGTATTCTGGCATTTAATACAATTCCTTTAGGGGCAGCTAAATCGGGAATATTTTGATGATTGAGTGCTCCTAAAAAACCACCTTTTTGCTGATCAACCGCATGATTCATCCAAAACTGCAAAATTTGTTGCAGCTCTGTTTCCATTTGATTTCTATATTTTAATATTTTTTTCAAATTGTATAGGTTAAACAACTAAAATTTTATTCTGCTGAAACTATATGTTGCACGCTACAGGCAGTCTGATTGAGATAAGCAAAATTATTATCAATAATTTGTTGCAATGTTTGTACCGATGCGGCAGAACTATACCCATCTTCCGGATGGTGGAGCACATAATCTAACAAAATAGAGAGTGAAGTTGCTGCAACGTGCATTCTTGTATCGGATGAAGCATAATAAATCAACAAATTTTCGCCGTCATCATCCAATATCCATCCATTACTAAATACTACATTCGAAACATCACCGGTTCTTTCTTCACCGTCGGGGGCAATAAAATAACCGGCAGGCTTATGTATCACTCTGGTTAAATCATTCAAATCAGTCATAAATACATAAAGGGTATACCGTAATCCGGAAGCAGTATTTCTAACGCCATGCGCCAGATGCAACCATCCATATTTGGTTTTAATGGGAGCAGGTCCTGCCCCATTCTTTGCTTCATAAATAGTATGATATACTTTTTTATCTACAATCGTTTCTTCATGAATAACAGCATGGGTAATATTATCAGCTAATCCAAACCCAATACCCCCGCCTTTTCTGGCCTCAATAAAACTATCTTGCGGTCGGGTATAAAATGCGTATTTTCCATTTACAAATTCAGGGTGCAATACTACATTACGTTGTTGTGGAGAAGGTGTAATTAAATCGGGTAAACGTTCCCATTGCCTTAAATCTTTTGTTCTGGCAATACCGCATTGTGCTATGGCTGCAGACTGATCGCCTTCAGGAGCCGAAGGATCTCGTCGTTCCGTACAAAAGATGCCATAAATCCAACCATCTTCGTGTGCCACTAATCGCATATCATAGATATTGGTATCAGGTATATTGGTTTGCGGAATAAGAACCGGACAGTCCCAAAACCTGAAATGATCAATACCATTTGGGCTTTCAGCAATTGCAAAAAAAGATTTTCGGTCGGTACCTTCTACCCTAACCATCAATAAATACTTATCATTGAACTTAATGGCACCTGCATTGAATACTGCATTGATTCCAAATCTTTCCAACAAATATGGATTCGTAGCCGGATTTAAATCATACCGCCACATTAAAGGAGTATGAGCAGCAGTAAGTACAGGATTTGAATATCGTACATAAAGCCCACTCAGTTGTTGAATGGGTTGATTATTTTTTTTGATGAGTGATTCATAGTTATCCTTTAACCAGTTGAAACGTGTTAAATAGTCATGCATGCGTGTTTGGTTTAGTTTTTCGAAATACTAATCTTCTAACCTGTTCCACCAGGTTTTTTTTAATATAAATACGATTATCAGAATAATAGAAAGATTGATCCAAAATGGTGTTTGCATTTTCAAAATCAGGTACATTGGAAACAATGTAAAACACAGTTGGCCAATAATACCGATTGAAACATTAAACATATCTAAGCAAAAATTTTTATTTTCCTTAAAGGAAGGATTATCCTTAAGAACAAGTTGATGAATGGGTTTCCAAAAACCCCATGGACGAACTGTTTTATAAAAATGTTTTAATACAGCTTCATCGGTTGGAGAAGCCATATAGGTTCCAATAAAACAACCGGCAAGTGATAAAACAAATAATGCAGGCCACCAATATAAAGGCAGTCCCGTTGTTACATAAGGCATGATTAATGCAGCGATAATACCAACTACCATACCCCAAAAAAATCCATTTGCATTAAAACGCCACCAATACCATTTTAAACAATTGGCCGCCACATATCCTCCATATAAACCACCAACAATCCATTGTAAAATATCATTTACGTTGTTGGTTAAAAAACCAAAAAATACACCCGTGGCTACCACAATTACACCCACCAAATAGTTCATGGAAATAATACGCTTATTATTAGCAGTAGGATGGATGTATTTTAAGTAAATATCATTAACAATATATGCCTGAGCTGCATTCACAGTTCCGCTGAATGTACCCATAAACGCTCCAAGAAGCCCTGTTAAAACAATACCCATAATACCAACAGGCAGAAAACTATTAATGGTAGCAGGTAAAATACGTTCAAAGTCTACTACACCATCTGGTCCTTTTAAAGGCAATGTATGATAGTAGAGCAAAGCCAATACCGTTAAGCCAATTACCATTGTATACCGTATGGGTAATAAAATAATACTTACAAAACCAGTCATTTTACTGGCTTCTTTTGGACTTCGGGTACTTAAAACTTTTTGCATATCATAATTCGGTGCAGGGCCCGCCAATGAAGCAAAAACACCTTTTAATAACATCATCATAAAAAATATTCCAAATAACCCAAATCCATCTTCTTCAATTTTTTTGTTCGCATCAGCTACAATATTTGACCAATCTAAATGCAATCGCCAACAAAAAAATGGATCTTTCCATCCCTCAGGAACCGGCAACTGATGGCCATTTAAATGATACCAGGCAATTACACCAATGGCAATACAGGCAACCGTCATGATGGCATATTTAATTACATCGCCCAGCACAATACTATGCATGCCACCGAGAATTGAATAAAACATAGCGAAGAGTGTGAATACGATACCGTAAATATGAGGCACATATTTATCGGCTACATGAAAAGGAATATATCCCTTCACATTTTCCCATGGTATAAAAATTTCCATAAACTTACCTAAGCCAACAAATCCATAGGCTAAAAAACCAAGACAACTAATTAATGCAAAGGCAATAACGACTAACTGAGAGGCCTTTATGCCGGCACCATGTACACCAAAACGGGTTTGCAGCCATTCGGCACCGGTATTGGCATTGCTTCTTCTTAACCATTTACTTAAAAACATCATCATAAATACCTGGTTAAATACAGGCCATAACCAGGGAATCCAAATACTCTTCAATCCGTAGATAAAACACAAAGTTACCATCCACATAGTACCACTAATATCAAACATATCAGATGCATCACTTAGTCCCAACATATACCAGGGCAGCGATTTTCCGCCCATTAAGTAACTTTCTTTGCTTAATCTTGCCCGTTTACGCATCCATAAACCAATAGCAACCATTGTAATAAGGTAGGCTACAAGAATTAATACATCTATGAGTTGAAGTTTCATTGAAGTGTTGCAATTGAATGAATGCAAAATAATTTCTTAAAAGCTGCAGGTGTGCATAACAAAAGAAAAAAGACCATAGTAGACACTACGGTCGGTGTTTCAAATCTTAATAAACGACTACTACTTATGAGAAAAAACATTTTGCTGTTATTGGTATATTTTACTAAAACTTAACTTATCCTGAAAAATAAACAAGCCACTTTTTTTCATTTTCTGAAAATCGGGCTGCGAGGCTTCTCCCTGAAAAGGAACATAATATTCTTTACTGCCATCGGCTTTTGCACCGGCATTACGCCACCCTAATACATAAGCAACCTGATGCCCTTTTAATCCGGCTGCAAAAACGGTTGTCCACCAGTTTTTATCCGGAATTTCATTAAACCCAAACTCTGTTAGTGCAGGAATTTTTTTGTGGGTTGCAGCAAATGCATCCAAATCAGTTAACATTTTTCCAATATTATGCACAAACGCTTTACCGTTATTATCGCGTTGATAAATATCGAAACCAACAATATCTACAAATGCATTGCCCGGATATCTTTCTTCATATTCATTTAAATTGGCAAACTGATCGGTATTAAAAGCATAAAGCAAGTGGTGAATATTTTTAACATCTTTCAAATAGTGTTCAGTATATCTGTATAAACGAATCATTTCATCTGGGGTACAATGTGCTTTTCCCCACCAAAACCAATTCCCATTTAGTTCGTGAAATGGTCTGAAAATAACTGGAATAACTTCACCATATTTTCCTGTTAAAGATTGAAGAAAATTGGCCACTTTATCTAACCAACTATTGTATACTGCATTTTTTTCTCCACCGGGTAAAATAGAAGCAACCGTTCCGGGAAAGGGATCCCATGCTGTTTTTCCGGTTAATGGATTATTTAAATGCCAGCTGATGGTGATGATACCACCCCGTTCATATGCAGTTTGTATATATTGCCGCATCTTCGCAAATGGTACCCCATCAATATTATTCGTTGCATCATTTTCTATTCGTCCCAATTCCCAACCATAAACGGCAGGATAAGCGCCTACTGCAGATTGCACATCACTGTTTCCATCAACATATTTCCAATTCACCCCATAAGCCAAATCATCCTGGTGGCCGAATAATATTCCCAGATACAAGGTTTTTTGTAAGAACTGATACAAATGTAAAGTTTCTTTAGTAGCAACAATGTCGACGGGTTGTGCATATATTTTTGTTGATACCATTACAAGAAACAATATGCCAATCAACGTTATTGAACACTTTTGTTTTACATATAGCAAATGCGTATACATGGTTGGGAGCTGCATGGTTTAAAATTAAAACAAAATGAAATAAGGCATAGATTCCATTTTTAAAAAGACTGAATTCAACAAATAAGTTCAATTTTTGAAACAAGTGGTATCATGCTCTTGATGAGATGCTACCACTTGACCAAATAGTTCAATCATTTAATACTAATGTTAAAAAAGTTACCAAATTGAAGCTTTTCGGAAACTGGATTTGCCCTAATTTAAGTAATGTTTTTTTAAATCATCAGTGCTTCAAAAAACAGAACTTTTTTCAAACAATAGCTTTAATGTACATGCTAAAACAATCTTCTTATTTTACTAACACCACATCATCAAAATAATAAGTTTCATCCACATCACCACTTTGCCCTTTCAAAAAGAAACCCAATTGTTGCAGCGTCGTTCCGGGTTTCCAGAAATTAAGCGTATTGAGTGGTATCTTAAAGTAAGTCCATACATTGGGAGGTACCACAATTGGATTTACCGAGTTTTGTCCGTAACCTACAGATGAAGTATTTGTTTCAAGATTCAACGTATGTGATACAGTACCTCCTTTTACCCAAAAAATAATGTATTTATACGAAGCATCATAAGGCAAACTTGGCCACCAATTAGCAAAGCCCTCAATTTTCCATCCGCCAGCGGGGAATGAAGCAATAAATGCAGCATTACCTGTTTTAAATGCGTTGGTTGATTTTCCGGAAGGTGATGCCCATGAACCATCTGTCCAACTGCTTTGAAAATCATCCGTAAAAATTTGATAGGCATTATCCAAATCTACCAATTCTTGTTTATCAGTTAACGTTTGAGTAGTTCCCCCTGAATTATAAGAAAAGGTTAAGTTACCCCGAGTAATGGTTGTAGAAGGAAATTGCAAAACCATTACTGAATCGTTCTGACTAACAATACTTACATTAGCTGTGCCGCCGCTAACACCGGTTAAGTTCACAGAAGAAATAGTCGCAAACCCCACCCCGTTAAGTGTAATTTGAGAACCGGAATAAAAATCGTAATTAGAATAAGTCGATGGCGTTGGTGGTGGTGCCAAAATGCTGAACTTATAAGTTGCTTTACCATATAAAGTTATAACAACTAAACTGTCATTTGCTAATGGGGGTAAATAAGGAGTTTTAGATGGTACCTGCACTACTATGGAGTTATCGGTTAACAATGCTCTGTTAAAGTAGGCATTGTATCCATTGAAGGTGATTGATGTTGTACTACCTAAATTAGAACCATAAATAATGTAATAATTGCCTAATGCACCTGCAGTAGTGGCTGAATCAAAGGGCACAATTTTGTTGGTTCTGGCTACCGGTGTTTTAGTTATATTTCCTGATGCATCAATAGATGTGACGGTATCATAATAAACTGTTGTATCGGTTTTACTCCAGGTATGAACTGAACTGATAGTAGGTTTACCGGTTCCGGGTGTAAACCCGAGACTATCATATTTTTTGCATGAAACCACTATTGAAGCAAAGGTTAGTATCATACAAGCATATAAAATATGAATTTTTTTAAAATATTTATTTGTTGTTTTCATATGAAATAACATTAATGTTTAAAATTTATATGGAACAGGAGGCATTAATAATGAAGGATTAGCTGCAGTTTCTGTTACCGGATAAGGCAATATAAAATTTGCATCGCTGAGTGTAAAACTTCTTCCGACATTATAGCTGGTTATTTGTCCGGTGGTATTATCTACATTTACAGTGCGTCTGTCTTGTGCATTAATCATAGCAATAGCAGTTGGATGATGTGCATTATTAAAGCCATCAATTCTTTGTAAATCATACCAATAATCCCCTTCTATGGCAAACTCTAATCTTCGTTCATTAAGCAATTGTTTGTAAGTAAAATTGGCCAATGCCTGCAAGCCTGCTCGTTGCCGGACTTTATTCAAATAACCTAATGCAACCGGGTCAGAACAAACAGCATTGGTATCAATACCCTGCCCGGTTTGAGCACCTGCAATTTTACCCATTATGGCTTCCGCACCAATTAATAACACGTCAGCATAGCGCAATAAATAGGTATTATTGGAAGTAGCCTGGAAAGCACTTAAACCGCCATTATCATCGGGTGTACCTACTACATATTTTTTCATACCTGCACCTGTACCCTGCGCATTCACAGCACCCATACCCCTATCAATTCTATGTACGTAATAGCCGCCTATTTTTTTCTGTATTTCCGGATAAAAATCGCCATCAACCATAATACATCCATGTCTTCGAATTGAGTCACCAGCATTTTTAAAAGCATTTTGCAAATCTAAGCTGGGGCCTAGTTCTCCCCATCCGTCGCCGGTGCCGGTAATATTAGTATTTGGCGCAATTACCGATTGTAGTTGATTACCAAAACCATACCCTCCGTTAGAAGTCCATTGTAAAGCAATCATAGATTCTTTATTATTATTGCCGGCCAATTCAAACATTTGAGTATAGCTTCCTGGTGCATCTAACCCAACCAAACCAAATTCGCCACTACTAATTACTTTTTGTACTTCAATTAGTGCACTATCGTATTTCTGTTGATATAAATATACTTTAGCTAATAAACCCGAAGCTGAGGCACTTGAAACATGCCCTGTGGATGCAACCCCTGACGAGCAATTTTTTTCTGCAAACTGCAAATCAATTGTAATAAATTTATATATATCTGTTACAGGATTTGTACGCACACTGGAAAAACTGCCAACGTATGGAGAAGGATCTGTAATAATGGGAACATTCCCAAAAAGCCTTGTTAAGTAAAAGTAAGCAGCAGCTCGCATTACACGTGCTTCACCTAATGCATTATTTACAACAGCAGCAGGCACTGATGCAGGTACTGCAGAGGGCAGATTATTTAGCAAAGCATTAGCTTGTGCAATTACTGTGTATAAAGAATTCCAGGCACTGGCAACAGTTTGAGTTGCATTTCCGGCACCGAAAGCACCAAAGGCATCAAACGAACCATCTGTACCTGCATAACAAATAGCATTTCCGGCCTGTAAATCTCCAATAGCTAAAAATGCTTTCCCATTAAATCCGAACCAGGGTGCTGCATACAATATGTTGGTGCTGGATTGTACCTGATCAGCAGTTTGGTAATAAGTGCCAACAGTAGAAGCGTTTTCAGGCGGTCTGTTAAAGAAATCTTTCTTACAGCCTAATGAAAGCAAGCTTGAGAAGACTATGAAACTGAATATATATTTTGTTTTCATTGTAGTTTTCACTTAAGTAGTTAATAAATTAAAATTCAGCATTCAATCCAAAGGTGATTGTACGCGGTGTAGGATACCTGCCATAATCAATATTTTGCAAAACCGGGTTTTGATTTAAAGAACCTATTTCCGGGTCAAGGCCACTGTATTTAGTAAATACATATAAATTTTGTCCGCTTATATAAGCTTTTAATCTGGCCATTTTTACTTTTGCTGCCCATGCCTGAGGCAGATTGTATCCTATTCGAACATTCTGTATTCTTAAATAAGAAGCATCTTCCAGAAATCTGTCAGACATAACGAGGTTATTATTTCCGAAACCAGACCTTGGAGCAGGTATGTTGGAATTAGGATTAGAAGGAGTCCAGAAATTAGCAACATCGGCTCTTTGGTTCATATATAAACTGTACATTCCCATTGTTTGAAATGAAACAGCATTTAAAATTTTACCACCTTGTGAACCCACTAAGAAAAAGGAAAAATCAAAATCTTTATAAGTAAAACTATTGGTAATGCTGTATGTAAAATCGGGATTGGGATTACCTAAAGCATATTGTTTATTAGGCCCGCCTTTACCATCATTACCATCATATAAAATATCACCTAAATAAATGGCATTTGTTTGCGATCTGTTGCTACTAATTAATTCGGGCTGGCCTATTACATTTTGCGGATGCTGGGCCAAAAAAGCTAATTGATCTTGTGTTTTAATGATACCTAATGTTTTATAACCATAAAACTCTCCGATGGGTCCGCCAACCTGTGTATAAGTAGCAGGTATTTGAGGCCCAAAACCGGTAGAAACATTGCCGATAATAGCAGGAAATCCGTTCAATGATATAACCTTATTGTTATAATGTGAAAACACTACATTGGTTGTCCAGGTAAAATTTTTTTTAATGATATTACGGCTGGTAATACTAAATTCAAAACCGGTATTTTGAATTTTGCCGGCATTTACCCAAGGTGGTTGTACCACAGCAGCATTGGAATATTCAGCCGTTCCCCCGCCCAAAAAAGCAGGTAAAGGCTGTTGGAATAAAAAGTTTTTTGATGTTTTTTTGTATATATCAAAAGATGCATCTATTCTGTTATGAAGCATACTGAAATCTATACCTGCATTACTTTGAATAGCAGTTTCCCATGTTAAATTGGGATTACTAAAGTTGGCAAAACTAAACCCTGTTCCTATTCCTGTAACAACAGGTGTAATAGCTGAACCATATTTATATCCTCCATTTGTATTAGAATTACCGGTAGTACCATAACCTACCCGCAACTTAAGATTACTGAATAAAGAATTAATTTTTGCCATGAAAGGCTCCTGAGAAATTCTCCATGACGCTGCAACGCCGGGAAAATACCCAACCTGATGGCCGGGAGCAAAGTTGGATGACTGGTCTCTACGATCAGTTGCAGTAATACTATATTTATTATCAAAAGTATAAATAACACGTACTAACCAGGACTCCATAGATGTGCTACCCTTAGGTTCATCTAACGTGTTGGAGGTTTGCGTACCCAGGTTTAAAGTTTGAATGGCATTGCCTGCAGTAAAACCCTTGGTACTGGCTACAATACCATCATATGCAGATGCCCATACTTCATGACCTACTAAAGCCTGAACAGCATGCTTGCCTGCAAAAGTGTGGTTATAATTTAAATGTTCTAACCAACTCCAATAGTGATCAAAATTATTATTTTCTAACAAAACGGCCTGTGTATTGACGAAAGCAGGTGCGGAACCTGGTGCACCATAAGAATAAGTTGGGCGGAAAATTTTTGCCTGTCCCCAATTAAAATTACCATTCACTTCTGAATGTAAAGTAAAGTCTTTTGAAAATTTAATATCGCCATACAACATACCCTGAATATTACTTCTAATTAAATAATTGGTAATACTCATTGCTTGTTGAACAGGGTTAGGGCCACCCTGTATGGTGCCATTAACTACAGCCGGCCCTGAATATGATCCATCTGCGTTATACACTGCTACATCAGGAGCCTGCAATAATGCATTATAAATAATACCATATGAATTGCCTAAACCTATATTAGCCTTATTTTGATTGGCAGTAATACTTGTTCCCACTTTAAACCAATCTTTTACCTGAGAGTTAATGTTGGTATGAAAGGCAAACCGGTTAAAATCTGAACCAATTACAGTGCCTTTTTGTTCAAAATAACCACCGGAAATATAATAGTCTGTTTTTCCATTCGCACCAGACATGGAAAGTGTATGGCTCATTTGTGCGGTTCTCTTAAAAACAGCATCCTGCCAGTTAGTACCGGGCCCTAATTTACTCGGATCTGCAAAATCTATTCGGCGAGTTAAGCCATACAGATCTGCTAATGTATTTTCAAATTTTGCATATTGTGGCAGGTTCATCATTTTTAAATACTTACCCTGTTCCTGATTGCCATAGTAAGCATCATAATTAATCCGGGCTTCTCCATTCTTACCTTTTTTAGTAGTAATAATTATAACACCATTGGCGCCACGACTACCATAAATTGCTGTGGCAGAGGCATCCTTCAAAATATCAATTGATGCAATATCATTTGGATTAATACTCGCTAATACACTTGGTTTTTGCTCTTGCTCACTTGGAGATAATCCACCCAGGGTTTTATCATTTGATGAAGCCTGTGAAGGTGCATTGCCGTCAATGGCGACTCCGTCAACTACATACAGTGGTTCAGTACCGGTAAATGAGGTGATGCCTCTTACACGTACAGAAACAGCAGCTCCGGGTTGGCCGGAGTTTTGTGTAACGGTAACACCAGCTGCCCGCCCTTGTAACATTTGATCAACAGAAGGTTGTGGAATATCTGCAATATCTTTAGCACTAACAGTTGAAATAGCTCCGTTTACATCCTGCTTTTTTTGTGTGCCATAACCAATTACTACTACATCATTCAAATCGCCTGAAGAGGGTTTTAGAACTACCTTAATCACATTTTTTCCATTTATGTTTATTTCCTGCGTTCTCAATCCTACATAAGTAATCACTAAAACATGCTTATCATTTGGAACATTAATGGAGAAAATACCATTTTCATTAGTAGTGGTTCTAATTTTTGTATCTTTTACCACAATGGTAGCACCATCCAAACTGGCACCATTTTCATCTGTAACTGTTCCGGTAATTTTTCTGCTTTGAGCAAAAGCAGCAAATGAGAAGAGTACTAATAACCACGCCAAAAAAAAGCGTTGTAGCCTTAATTTTTTCATATAGCAATTTGTTTCAGCAAAAATAAATATCAACCGATTGCATTTTAAATACTTTTTTATCAAATTATATTGTTATTTTAGCATTTATTAAAAGAACCACTGTGTAAAATAACACTACATAAAGGTTTTATAAAAATCAAAAAAATATAGATAGTAATACTTTTTTATCAAATTAACAGTAATTTTAGAACGCATGCAGCATTTCAAATTTTAATTTGTCTTAGCCAACCTTAAAATAAACTTTTATGTATACCCCCCCTGAACTTTTAAAAGAAGTAATTCCGTTAACACAAAACGATTGTTTTACGATCTTTTCAAGAGTGAAAAAAGGATTTGATTTTCCTTTACATTATCATGAAGAGTTTGAATTAAACTTTATTGTTAATGCCCCAAAAGCCAAACGTGTTATTGGTGATCATATTGGAGAAGTAGGTGAAATTGAACTGGTATTAGTAGGCTCTAATTTACAACACGGCTGGTTTACAAACCAGTGTACCAGTAATGAAATAACAGAAATTACCATTCAGTTTCATCCCGATTTGTTTGATGAAAAATTTTTACGCCGTAATCAGTTGAACTTTATTAAAAATATGCTGGACCATTCTTCCAGAGGCATTTTATTTTCAGCAGAAACAACAGCATTGTTAAAACCCAGATTACTGGAATTACCCGAAAAAAAAGGTTTCGATTCTGTTTTGGAATTACTCGCCATTTTTCATGAACTTTCTACTTCCAAAAATATGCAAATATTATCTGATACATCTTTTGCCAATACAAATCATTTTTCTTTTAACAGCAGAAGAATAGAAAAAGTAATGGAATATATGCTTCAACATTTTGAACAACCCATTACCCTTACCGAAGTAGCTAAAATTGCAGCCATGACTGAAGTTTCTTTCAGCCGTTTTTTTAAAACCAGAACCGGACAAACATTTGTTGATACATTAAATGAAATTAGAATTGGTCATGCGGCCAGATTATTGATTGAAACCACCCATAGTATTAATGAAATTGCCGATAAATGTGGGTTTAATAATATGAGCAATTTTAATCGTACATTTAAAAAACGAAAAAATTGTACACCAAAAAATTTTAGAGAAACCTATACCGATTTTGGCACCCGAACATTTATCTAATAACCTCAATTTATTGAACAGCTAATACATTTAATTGCACCAACACTGTATTGGCCAACACCCAACTGGATGATCCAACCCCGTAATCTAACCGATTGATGAAAAATGCACCTTTCAAACGATAACCATTTGACGTACGAACAACTGTAAAAGGGAATTTGATAAATTGACTAACTGCTTTAATGGTTAATTTTCCGGTTACCCAACATGTTCCATCACTTTTATTTTGATATACAGATTCGGAGATGAATTGAATGTCAGGAAAAGTAGCAACATTAAAATAATCATTGGAACGTAAATGATGATCTCTTGCACTAATACCCGTATTTACAGAAGAAGCACTTACACTTACATGAAAATAATCTTTTGAACAATCCTGTTCATTAATGATAATATCCCCTTGCAACCCATTTAAACTTCCAGTTGTATTTATACCAAAATTTTTAATGGTAAATAAAACTTGCGAAGTAGCATCATCCGGGTGTAGGGTTTGTGTAAATAACTGTGTCATCCTCAACAGGCAAAATAATCCTAAAAAAATACTTTTCATACAATCGTATTTGTTCAACCAGTTACATTAACAATGTGTACACTAAAAAGGTTGACCATGGGTTGAACTAATTACCTGTTTAGCCAAAAAAGGAAAACGCTGTAACAAATTTAAAGAAACAGAAGTTAACCATTCGGCACCCATCAATGCCTGTACTTTTCTGCTAACCCATAATCGTTGCTGAAATTGGAGATGCCAGTTTTTAGCATATTGGTGTTCCATCTCCGTTCTATTGACGGTGCCCTGCAAAAAACCGTCAATCGCCTGAAAGGCTAACTTTCCGGCATGCATTGCCATACTCATACCATTGCCACAAAGTGGAGTTATTAATCCGGCAGCATCACCAACCATTAATACATGATTTTGAATTTGTGTTTTAGGCGCAAAAGATACCTGCGTAATTACTTGTGGTGCATTATACAAAAAATCAGCTCCAGAAAATATTTTTTTTAACGCAGGATTTTTAAAAAGTATTTTTTTTTCCATCACTTCAATTCGGCTTTCATTGTTACGCAAATTATCCAGCGTTGTTAAATAACACAAACAACATTTCTGCTCTTCAATCATGGAAATACCACAGTAACCATTTTTAAAATTGTGTAATGCAATTTGGTTAGAAGGATGAGGATAGCGAATATGGTATTTAACACCAATAAAATTATTTGAAGAAGGACTTTTTTGTTTAAATGATGGTATTCGTTTCCATAGTACATCAAAATTGCTCCTTTTACCAAAACTTCCTACTACAACTTTTGCAGAAATATTTGTATTGATTGCCGCTACCTCAAAATAATTATTCAAATAGTTTACATCTAAAACTTTTTTTTGGCTATATACCTGAACTTTTTTTTGCACAGCTAACTTATATAAAGCACTATCTAATTGATACCTGCTAACACCAAATCCACCTAAATCTAATGCAAACGGATATGCCTTACCTTTCACATCTGTTATTATTAATTGCTGAATAGCAGGTAAATTCCATTCTTCCAATGGTATACCCAGATGGTTTAAAAAAGGCTTACTTTCATTACTAATATATTCACCACAAACCTTATGAAATGGGTAATTTTCCTTTTCAAAAAGTGCCACACGATATCCTGCATTGGCACATTGAATGGCCAGTGTTAATCCACCCAAACCACCACCAATAATGGCTACATCAAAATCAATTGCTGATTTCATGGCGTACAATAATTAAATAACGAAATGCCCATTTCCATGTAACAGAATAGTAATGGATGGCTGCAACCTGTAATAAAGTTTCCCATTCTTTTTTTATAAATCCACGTGCAACACTCAGTGGTGCATCATGCTTTACCAGGTAGGATTTTGAAAATAGTTTTGTAAGTAGAAGAATGGAGTAGTAGGCTACATAATTTCTGTGCAAGTCATTGATAAAAAAACCTAATCGACTATTTTGTTGCATCCATAGTAATTGAAAATTTAATTGCGTTTCGGTAAAATGATGGCAGAATAAACTAGAAAAAATAATATCAGGCTTTTGCTGAAATACAACAGAAGCATAATCGGCCACTATCCATTTGGAATCTACCCAATTACCATTTAGTTTTTTTGCTACTTCAATACAAGAGGCATTTTTATCAATTCCTATTACTGAAAGGAGTATCCGTTGTTGTATACAAAATTCAGCAATCGCCTTTAAATTATCACCACCGCCACAACCTATTTCGCAAACAGTTATTTGGTTTTTGTTTTTGACGAATTGTTTAAATCCATTAACAGTTATCGCATGGCCGCCCAACCAGGTATTAATAACATTCAACTCTTTCATATTCAAATAAATATCTTCAAACGGAATGGCATCCGCATCTAACAATTCAGGTTGGTATGAGCGTTTACGCAAATTCATATCAGTTGGGCAGTAAAAGTTTCCATGGTTAAACCCGGACCAAATGCTATTCCAAAAACAGGTTCCGGTTGCAGAGGTTTGTGTTGCATCATTTCTTTTAATACAAATAATATGGTGGGCGAAGACATATTGCCAAAATTTTCTAAAATAAAACGGGATGAAATCGTTTTTTCACGAGTTAATCCTAATTTCTTTTCAATTACATCAATAATTTTTCTTCCACCGGGATGCAGACACCAATGCTGTATGGCCTGTAGCGTATAACCTGAATTTTTCAAAGCAGCATATACCAGATCTTCAATATCCGCTTCAATAATGGATGGAATAAACCCACTCAGTGTCATTTCAAAACCATGATTGCCAATCATCCATGCCATATCATTTTTTCCTTTTCGCTCTATTTTAGAATAAAAACTTTCCAATGCAATTATCGGTTTGGGTGTGGTTTTAACCTGTTGGGTTGAAACAAGTACCGCCGCAGCTCCATCGGCAAACAACAAACTACTGGCAGCATTATCTTCCGTAAATTCGGGCTGAAAATGAAGGGTACATAATTCTACGGCAACAATTACAACAACGGCGTCAGGTTCAGACTTACAAATATAATTGGCCATTTTTAATGCATGAATGGCTGCATAACAACCCATAAAATTTACAGAGGTTCGAAATACCGTATCGGGCAGGTTCAACATTTCAGCTAATTGCAAATCAATACCCGGCGCACTCATTCCGGTACAACTTACGGTAATTAAATGTGTAATTTGATGAGGTTCTGCCACTCCATTTAAACAATTGTGAATTGCTTTGAATGCCAATACCGGCGCCATTAATTGATATACGTCCATCCGTTTAGAAATAGGTGGATTTACAGATTGTGCAGCAAATAGTTGATGCAGGTACGCATGTTTTTCAGAAAAATCATTGAGAACGGAGTAGCGCTGACGAATACCACTTTGGCGGTATAAAAAAGACAATATACGTTTCTGTGCATCATCTAATCCATACATATTCTGCATAAACTGCAGAATATCGGTTTGCTGATGACAAAAATCAGGCACTGCAGTTCCTATGGAAATAATATTAGCCAATGTGTTGTTGTATTAATACAAAAATGAAGGCCATATTGGTAAATGTAGCTGCAATCCAGTTCATTCGCATGGTTTGTTTAAAGTTTGCATTTTGAACATCTTTCCAGACCAATTGCATCCAGTAAAAAAAGTAAACCAATACCGGCAAAAAAAATAGTTGTATCATAATAAACGTATGAATAGAGGAAATGGATGTAAAATAATACAACATACACAAAAAAGCCAGTGCATACATGGCCATACAAAATAAAAAAGTGCCTTTTATACCCAATAAAACAGAGAGTGTTGTTACTCCATCTGCTTTATCGGCCGCATGCTGGTAAACCTGAGTAATTGGATAAAAACCACCAATTAATAATATGGCTGTTAACACCCCCATTATGGGTACAGAAACTGCAGGTTGCATTGTTGCAGCCTGATAAACAGTAAAAAAAACCAATCCGCCCTGATTTAAAATAACCGTTAGGAAACCCGCCACCGGATATTTTTTTAAACGAACGCCTCTGTAACTATACAATCTGGAAAAAATAATATAAACAAGCACACTACAGCCTACCCAAACGTTCATCCACAAGGCCAATACAAAAGCCAAAACATCCATTACTAAAGAAACATAAAACAATTGCTTTGTGGGGGCAAGCGGCCTGGCTATACCACCAATACTTTCAGTATCATTATCCATGTAACTATTATAAGCATTACTGGCAGGGTACATTAAAATATGAATAATAAAAAACAATAAAATGACATGACACCATTGAATATATTCAACAAATAATAAGGAAAACCAGAATACTGGCATTAATAAAAAAGAAAACGGAATGCGCAACAACTGTATTGTGGAACGTTTTAGCACAGGTATACATTAATAATAAAAGAATATTTTATATCAATAATTCAAGTATAAATTTGTTCTCAAATTTGCATAAATAATTTTTTAATCTAACAAATGTTCAGAATGTAAGGAAGGTATTACCACTTCTTTAAAACCTTTTCTTACTAATCGGTTCCTGAAATCCTGTTGCACATCATATTCTCCGTGTACCAAAAACAAAATTCTTACCAAATCTTTTTGCTGGCAAGCAATAAACTGGCATAAATCATCATAATCACCATGTGCACTCATACTGTGCATTTCGCCCACTTCTGCCACTACTTTATAAAAATCGCCAAAAATTTTCACTTCTTTATCGCCGGCTAATAAGCGGCCTCCCATGGTGTGGGGTTCACAATAGCCCACCAATAAAATAGTATTTTTATTATCGCCAATATTATTCAAAATATGGTGTTTTACCCTTCCTGCATCGGCCATTCCACTGGCAGAAATAATTACACAAGGTTCTGTTTTAAAATTAAGCGCTTTGCTTTCATCCACCGTTTTAATAAAACTTAATCCCGGAAAATCAAAAGGATCCTCATCTTGTTCCATCACTTTTCTAATCCTGTTATTAAAATACTGCGGGTATGACTTTACTACCTGCGTTGCCTCTCTGCTTAAAGGACTATCAACATAAAATGCAATTTTAGGCAATCTTCTTTCGAGGGATAACTGATTCAAAGCATACAACAATTCCTGCGTTCTGCCTACACTAAAAGCCGGTATAATCAGTTTTCCTTTCTTCTCAATACAGGTGTGTTCAATCCATTGCAATAAAGTATCGGCAATACCATGTACATCATCATGTAATTTATTACCATAGGTACTTTCTAAAATAATATAATCAGATTGGGAAAATGTTTGCGGTGAGCGAAGAATAGCATCGTTATACCTCCCTACATCGCCACTAAAAGTGAGCTGGCGTGTTATGCCATTTTCAGTAATACGTAAATGCATGGCCGCACTGCCAATAATATGTCCGGTATCGGTAAACAATAATTCAACGCCTTTTTCTATGGTAGTCCATACACCATATTCCACCAAATTAAAATAATCGAATGCTTTAGAAGCATCATCTAAATCATACAAAGGTGCATAAGGCGGCAATCCTTGTTTGGCTCTTTTTTTATTGATGAATTTAGTATCATCCCGTTGTATTTGAGCCGAATCCTGCAAAAGCACATCACTCAGTTCTTTGGTAGCAGGTGTAGAAAAAATTTTTCCCTGAAAACCTTCTTTCACCAATTTGGGAATTAAACCGGAATGATCGATATGTGCATGAGAAAGAATTAAATAATCAATATCTGCGGCAACAAAACCAAATTGCATATTTAAGGGTTCGGTATCTTTTCCCAACCCTTGAAACATGCCACAATCTAATAACATTTTTTTGCCATTATCTAAAGTCAGTAAATGTTTTGAACCGGTTACCGTTCTTGCTGCTCCGTGAAATGCAATTTTCATTTTTTTAAATTTAATGCATATGTAAAATGGGCCTATCTATTATTTTTCATGCAGCAATCAACGCACCATTCCGTTAGAATGCATCAATGACAACTACATTTAAATATTACTGTAATTTAATACCTGAAAACGAATATGCCAATTATTTTCTCTTAAAACTCCAGGTAAATTCAAAATTAGCAACAACTTCACTTTGTTCGTTTGTACCGATTGAATGACAAAGAAGCGTAACAGATTCACCGGTAGCAATAGTAGTTTGAATAGCAGTTTGAATGGCGTTCCCATCATGACAGCTAAATTGAACGGTACCGGTTGCTTTTTTAAAAAACTGTGCCTGCATGCCAACCACCAACATACTAACTTTAACAGGTTGTTCGTATACTTGTGCAAAAGCCAATATGCCCGTACTTAATTCAGCAGCCATACTTAATACAGCGAAATAGATGGAACGAAAAGGATTTTTTGTAAGATAACGATAAGTAGTGGTTACTACCGCGGATGCCTCAGTGAATTGTTGAACTTGCAACCCGGCCAAAAAAGCCATGGGTAAATTTTTTAATAAGAATAAGCGGTATAAAATCGGGTGGCTAATGTTGCGTTGAAAAGATGTTGCTTTCATAGATACAAATAAAATGAAAGCTACCAAATTATAATAACATGCACCTATAAAAAACGTAAAATTATGGAACAAAACCCGGTTATAACAGTAAGGCTGCTAATGCATAATCGGCAAATAAAATTAAAATACAACTGGTTACAACGGCTCTGGTACTGGCTTTGCCAATTTCAAGTGCACCACCCTGAACAAAATAACCAAAGTAAGCAGGTACACTGCTAATAATAAAGGCAAAGGTGTACGACTTGTATAAAGCAAATTGAATATTGTATAAATTCAGGTTTTGCCTTAACCCAATATCATATATATCGTGCGATAAGATGCCGGTTAAACTGCCCGCTTCTCTTCCACCCCAAATACCCAATACAGCAGAAATTACAATCAATGCAGGTACAACAATTAAAGCAGCAATAATTTTAGGAAACAATAAATAACTTTTGGTATTGATGCCCATGATTTCAATCGCATCAATCTGCTCGCTGATGCGCATATTGCCCAATTCACTGGCAATTTTACTGCCCACTACACCGGCCAAAACAATACAAACTACCGTAGGTGATAATTCCAATATCATACTATCGCGAACAATTTGTGCAATAGTAGCCTGCGGTACCAACGGACTTACCAACTGATAAGCCGTTTGCACGGTAGTTACAGCGCCTAAAAACAAAGAAATAATTACCACAATAGGCAAAGCACCCACGCCAATATCAACACACTGGTTCATGAGTTCTTTCCAATACATTTTCCAATTTTCCGGACGTGTAAACATTCCCTTCAACAGCAATAAAAACGAACCTAAATGTGAAAAAAAAGACATGTTTTAATTTTTAAATGTTTTCGCCAAAACGATTCATCAACGAAAATATTAATTCTTTTTTAAACGCCGCCTTTTCCACCATTTTGATTTTTGTACCTCGGCTTCCGTATCTAATTTACACTTCATTTGTGCATCTACCACCGCAATTAAAGCCATATTTACTATGCTGCGCACACTGCTACCCAATTGCAGTACATGCACAGGTTTTTTCAAACCCAGCAAAATAGGGCCAATTGCATCGGCACCACCCAACTCTTTCAATAAGTTATAGGCAATATTGCCAGAAGTTAAATTAGGAAAAATCAATACATTTACATCCTGCCCCACCAGATCACTAAAGGGATAATTGTCTTTTAAAATTTCATTATTAAAAGCAAGACTGGCCTGCATTTCGCCATCTATAATTAAAGAAGGGTTACGTTGTTTTACAATTTGAACTGCTTCAGCAACCAAATTAGCTTCCGGGGAATTACTGCTGCCAAAGTTGCTGTAACTTAACATAGCAATACGTGGCACTAAATTAAAGGTACGCACTTCTCTGGCTACCATTAAAGTAATATCGGCCAGTTCTTCGGCAGTGGGGTTAAAGTTAATAGTGGTATCGGCTAAAAAAAGCGGGCCTTTTTTGGTAAGCAGCAAATACATGCCTGCAATTTTTTTCACCCCTTCATCGGTTCCAATAATTTGTAATGCAGGCTTAATGGCATCGGCATAATTTCGGGTTAATCCTGAAATCATGGCATCGGCATCACCGGTTTCAACCATCATACAACCAAAATGATTTCGGTCTTTCATCATTTTAAAACTCTCATAACGGTTAAACCCTTTGCGTTGCCTTTTTTGGAAAAACAGTTGCCCATAAAATTCACGTTTATCGGCATAAGTATCACTGCGGGTATCAATAATGGGTAAGTCAGAAATATCCACACTATTTTCCAGTGCAATTCTTTTTATATCTTCTTCCACTCCTAATAATATAGGATAGGCAATACCTTCATCATAAGCAATGCTGGCAGCTTTTAAAATTTTTAAATTATCTGCTTCTGCAAAAACAATTCGTTTGGGAGCCCTGCGGGCTTTATTACTGATAATTCGCATTAACTGATTATCCAAACCTAATCGTTTATTCAGTTCCAAGGCATATTCATCCCAATTTTGAATGATGCGTTGTGCCACACCACTTTCTATGGCTGCCTTTGCTACAGCAGGTGCTACGGTAGAGAGTAAGCGAGGATCAATGGGTTTCGGAATGATGTATTCAGGCCCATAGGTTAAATTTTTTAAATTATAGGCCAAGTTCACAATGTCTGGTACCGGAGAGCGCGCCAATTCAGCCAAGGCTTTTACAGCTGCTAGTTTCATAGCTTCATTAATTTGTGTAGCCCTCACATCTAATGCACCTCTGAATATATACGGAAAGCCCAATACGTTATTAACCATATTAGGATAATCACTTCGGCCGGTGGCCATTATAATATCTTTTCTAACAGCTGTAGCATCTTCATAAGTTATTTCCGGATCGGGATTGGCCATTGCAAATACAATGGGGTTTTTGGCCATGCTTTTTATCATATCCTGCGTTACCACATTGCCCACACTCAGGCCTAAAAAAACATCTGCATCTTTCATGGCTTTGGCTAAATCCCAATCAGCTTTATCAACGGCAAACTTCATGCGTACATCTCCTAAATCATTGCGCCCTTTATGCAAAACCCCATCTTTATCAAACATAATAAAATGCTCATATTTGGCACCTAATGCTACATACAACTGTACACAGGCCATAGCTGCTGCGCCGGCACCATTCACTACAAAACGGGCTTTTTCTATTTTCTTTTTCTGAATATCTAATGCATTCAATAAAGCAGCAGCACTAATAATGGCCGTACCATGCTGGTCATCGTGCATAATGGGTATTTTCAGTTGCTGCCGCAATTGTTCTTCAATATAAAAACATTCCGGCGCCTTAATATCTTCCAGATTAATGCCGCCAAAAGTGGGTTCTAAACTTTTTACAATAGCCACAAATTTTTCCGGATCTTTTTCATTGATTTCAATATCAAACACATCAATATCTGCAAAAATTTTAAATAAAACTCCCTTTCCTTCCATCACCGGCTTACTGGCTTCGGGTCCAATATCGCCCAGACCAAGTACAGCTGTACCATTTGTAATTACTGCCACTAAATTGCCTTTAGCAGTATATTTATAAATATCTTCGGGGTTTTCTTTAATGGCTTTGCAGGGTTCTGCAACACCTGGGCTATAGGCCAGTGAAAGGTCGCGCTGGGTTTTGGCTTCTTTGGTAGGAATTACTTCAATTTTTCCGGGTCGGCCTTTGGCATGGTATTCCAATGCCTCCTCTCTTCTTAATTTTTTCTTATCCATTTAAGCATTTTTTGGGTACCTGCTTTAACAACATTGGGCATCGCCTGTTGTGTCACTCACTTCAGGGTTCCGAACTATGGGCTGCACGGCAGGCATCTGCTTCTGTTACAAAAAGCAGGCTTGCAAAGTACAACTAAAATACAGAAATTAAAATGATTGGTATTCAACCCTAATAACTACTGGTATAATCGGCCATATGCGTTAGTCCATGCTGATGGGCAAACAGGGTTAAATGCTGACGACTGGATAATTTTAACTTATTGGAAACTGCTTCAAAATAACCATGAATTGATTTTTCGCTGAGATTCATAATCTCAGCAACCTGTTTATATTTTAAAGAAGTAGCTGCTAAAATGATAAATGCCATTTCTTTAGGTGTTAGCGTTGGCAATGCATTGTGATAGTTGGCAATCAGTTCTTTTCGTTTTTTAACGGTTTCTAAAATATAGTCGGTATTAAAATCTAATCTGTTGTCTATAAATAATTTCCCTTTTAAAACGGTTTCAATAGCTTCCGGTAAAATATACTCAGAAAGGGCTTTTCCGGCAAAACCATCCATACCGGCAGTAAGTGCGTGTATGGCCATTCCCTCTGTACTGTGCGATGTAAGGCCGATGATGCGGATTTGCGGATACTGATCCTTAATAAAACTGGTGGCCTCAATGCCATCAATCAATGGCATTTCAATATCCATTAAAATAACATCGGGCAAAGGTTTTTTAGAGATAATATCTTGCAGCAAAGCCATACCATTACGGGCAAAATACAATAGCTCCATCCCCGGTTCCCGTAATACCCAGGTAGTTATTTTATCTAAAAAAGTAAGATTATCTTCCGCAATCACAATGGCAGTCATACTCAGCAGTAATTTAGAATATTACATCATTTTATACTGCAAGGTATGTTTTTCCATATTACAAAAATTCAGTGAAACCACCTGATTTTTTTGTTGAAAAGTATAGTAAATTTGCGGATTTATTTTGTGATGTGCTTATATTTTTATATTTATCAATACTTTTCAATGGGCATGTAAGTGGTGTATACTTATTCAATAGTAGCAATGGCCCCCAGCCAGGCCATCATTCCCATTCCGGTTTTAATAGCAGCTTCATCAATATTAAATGTAGGGGTATGTACACCCGATGTAATTCCCTTTTCCGTATTCATTACACCCAGTCTGAAAAAGCAACCCGGAACTACCTGAGTATAATATCCAAAATCTTCTGCACCCATTCTAATTTCTGTTTCTTCCACATTTTCGCTGCCCATGTATGCATCGGCCAGTTTCCAGGCAGTATCCGTCAATTGTGCATCGTTATCCACCGTAGGATAGCCAACATCAATATGTAACTGCACCTCAGCCCCCATACTTTCGGCCACGCCTATTACTATTTTCTCAATAAGTGTATGGGCTTTAAAACGCCATTGTTCATCCATGGCTCTGAAAGTGCCCATTAATTTTACCTCACTGGGAATTACGTTGGTAGTATGCCCACCCTGTATGGCACAGATAGATAAAACAGAAGGCGATAATGGGTTATTGTTTCTGGAAATAACCTGCTGCAAAGCAATAATGATATGCGATGCCACCAGTATGGTATCTACCGTTAAATGCGGTGCTGCGGCATGACCTCCTTTGCTTTTAATGGTAATATATATTTCATCGGCACTGGCCATTACACGCCCTTTTCTAAAACTTAATTTACCCACCTGTAAACCGGGGTGAACATGTAAACCAATAATTCCCTGTGGTTTGGGATGTTCCAATACGCCTTCCTTAATTAAAAGGCTGGCGCCACCTGGATTTCTTTCTTCACCGGGTTGAAAAATAAATTTAACGGTACCCGACCATTCGGTTTTTAATTCGTTCAAAATTTTTACTGCTCCCAACAAACAGGTAGTATGTACATCATGTCCGCAGGCATGCATAACGCCTTCGTTGGTTGAACGATAAGGCACTTCATTTTCTTCTGCTATTGGCAAAGCATCCATATCGGCACGCAGGGCAATGATTCGGCTATGTGGCTCTTTTCCCTCAATCATTCCCACCACACCGGTTCCTGCTTTTACTTCAAAAGCAATACCCCATTCATTTAATTTAGATTGTATGAACCGGGAGGTTTCAAATTCCTGATAACTTAATTCAGGATGGGCATGTAACCAATGGCGAACTGCAACAAACTCATCTGCATATAATTTAGCCCGCTGTTGTATTCTTGTTAAAAGCATATTCATATTTTAAACTAATCAATTGCCTTTTAATTAGGCATACCGGTAGCGGCATATTCCACCATATCATCTACCACATACACGCTAAAGGGAAATGTATTGTTTAATTGCGTTCGTAATAATTCCGCATCTTCTCGTTTCAGGAAGTTACCAATTTTTACTTTGAAATAAGGACTTTGAAATAAAATATACGATTTTTGATCAGGAAATTTAGCCAGCAATTCAGATTTAATTTTAAATGCTTCATCCCTACTGCTGGTAGTAATTACCTGAATGCGATAGCCTTTGACTAAACCGCCCGATGACTTTAAAAGCATTCGTTTATTCATGGCAGCTTGTTTGGTTACCAGCGTATCTATTCGTACATCTTTGTGTACAATAATCGTATCAGGTGTATTGGCAATAATTGTTTTTCCAACCAATAAGCATACAAAAAGCACCAAAATTCGCTGCATAAAAAAATATTTAGTAACCGGATTTGCCGGCAGCAACCGTTTCAATAGGATGCCAGATGGTTTTTATTTCCTGTGTATCCAATATAAAGTAAGGCGACTGTCCGGCGGTATCATCCAGCCAATTTTTAATATTGTATTCAATTACCCTTTTTACATTCAAGGATGCTTTTTCTTTCACCAACTGCACCTCTGCTTTTGATAATTGATTGAATACAATGGCATTTACATCCATATGTTCTGCAAAGTACTTCAATAATTCGTTGGGTTTTCCGGTTAAAATATTAACAACCCCCCCCGGCACATCTGATGAATGAATGATTTCTGCTAAACTGATTGCAGAAATGGGTAAACTTTCTGATGCCAATACCACACAGGTATTGCCGCCTGCAATAACCGGTGCTATTACAGATACCAATCCAATGAAAGCTGATTGTTGTGGGGCTACAATTGCTACTACACCGGTAGGCTCCGGCACAGAGAAATTAAAGTGTGGCGATGCAACGGGATTAACAGCACTAAACACCTGCTGATACTTATCGCACCAGCCGGCATAATACACCAACCGATCAATAGCTGTGCTCACTTCAGTAACGGCATCCATTGTTTTACTTCCTTGTAGCAATAATTCATCTACCAACTGATTTTTTCTGCTTTCCAACATTTCAGCCATACGGTACAGTATTTGCGAACGATTGAAGGCCGATTTGCCCGACCAACCGCTTAAAGCACCACGAGCTGCTACTACCGCATCACGAAAATCTTTTCTGGAAGACTGGCACATATTGGCAAGTAATTTCCCTTTGGCATCTTTAATAGCATAATACCTGCCTGATTCGGTTCTGGGAAACTGGCCTCCTATATAGAGCTTATATGTTTTCAGTACATCAATTCTTTCTGTCATACTTCAAAATTAAAAATTCAAAAAATGGTTTTAGAGGTATATTTTACAAAAAACCATCTACAAATAATTTGTAACCATTCCAATCAGGTTTTACTACATCAATTCTATACTGCTATTTAAGATAAGCGCTTAAACCATGCAACCCTCCTTCTCTGCCAAAACCGCTTTCTTTGTAGCCGCCAAAGGGCGAAACGGGATCGAATTTATTATAGGTATTGGCCCAAACTACGCCTGCCCGCAAACGGGTGGTAATGTTAAAAATACGAGAGCCTTTGTTCGTCCATACCCCTGCACTTAAACCATAGGGTGTATTATTGGTTTTTTCAATTACTTCATCATCGGTTCTAAAGGTTTGAATGGCCAATACCGGGCCAAAAATTTCTTCCTGTGCAATGCGGCTGCTTTGTGCAACGTTGGTAAATAAAGTTGGCCTACAGAAATAGCCTTTACCGGGCAAATCGCAACTGCTTTCAAACATTTCTGCACCTTCTTTTTTCCCGATAGCAATGTATTTTTGAATGGTTTGTAATTGTTGTTTTGAATTAATGGCACCTATATCGGTATTTTTATCTAAGGGATTGCCCACTATTAAGGTAGCAATCCTGTCTTTTAATTTTTGTAACACTTCTTTGTAAACAGATTCCTGTACAAACAAACGGGAACCCGCACAACAAACATGCCCCTGATTAAAATAAATACCATTGATAATGCCTTCCACCGCCTGATCAATGGGTGCATCTTCAAAAATAATATTGGCAGCTTTGCCGCCCAGCTCTAAGGTTAATTTTTTATGCGTGGCGGCAGTTGCACGCTGAATAATTTTACCCACTTCTGTTGAGCCTGTAAACGCAATTTTATCAATATCGGGGTGATTGACCAGGGCAGCACCGGTAGCACCTGCACCGGTAATAATATTAACTACACCGGGTGGGAAATCACAGTCCTGAATCAGTTCGGCCAGTTTTAATGCAGTTAAAGGTGTTGTTTCAGCAGGTTTTAACACTACGGTATTACCACAGGCTAATGCAGGAGCAATTTTCCATGCCGCCATCAGTAAAGGAAAATTCCATGGAATGATTTGTCCGGCCACACCTAACGGTACCGGGTTTCTGTTAGAAAAGACATAAGCTAATTTATCGGCCCATCCCGCATAATAAAAGAAATGATTGGCAGCGAGGGGTATATCAATATCTCGTGATTCGCGGATGGGTTTACCTCCATCTAAACTTTCAATAATGGCAAATTCTCTGGCTCTTTCCTGAATCATCCTTGCAATACGGAAAATATATTTAGCACGTTCTTTAGCAGGCATTTTAACCCAAACATCTTTATATGCGGCTCTTGCGGCTTTCACGGCTTTATCAACATCGGCAATACCCGCTTCGGCAACAGATGCAATTTTTTGTTCTGTAGCCGGATTAATGGTATCAAAATATTTTTTACTGAGTGGTTTTTCGAATTTCCCGTTTATAAAAAGTTGGTATTGCTCTTTCAATGAAGCAGCACTCACACTTTCGGGTGCCGGTGCATAGTTCGTTTTAAAGTTGAGGGAAGGTGTATTATTTTTAGCTATTTTGGCCATAAAAATTGATTAATAAAATATTCAAATAAACAATTCACACTAATCGATTGAGAAATAGTTGGCTGCCTGATACACACCGGTACGCTCTTTCTCTAATTGCATCAATACATCATTAGCAAGGCTACTTGCACCAAAACGAAACCATTCATTATTCAACCAATCGTTGCCCAATGTTTCCTGCACCATTACCAAATAATGCAAAGCGGCTTTGGCTTTAGAGATACCCCCTGCAGGTTTCATGGCAATTTTTTTTCCGGTTCTATAATAAAAATCGCGAATGGCTTCTAACATTACTAAGGTAACCGGCATGGTAGCTGCAGGTTGAATTTTGCCCGTTGAGGTTTTAATAAAATCGGCGCCGGCATACATTGCTATTTCGCTGGCACGGCGTACATTATCGTAAGTAACCAATTCACCGGTTTCCAGAATAACTTTTAATCGGGCAGTACCACAGGCTTCTTTTACTGCAGCAATTTCATCAAGCACAAAATTGTACTCACCCTGCAGAAATTTTCCTCTGCTAATTACCATGTCAATTTCATCAGCACCTTGTTGCACGGCAAATTTGGTATCTCTAATTTTCACATCACGCGATGACTGGCCACTTGGAAAAACTGTTGCTACCGAAGCTACTTTTATGCCGGAACCTTCTAATGCTTTTTTAGCAACAGCAACCATGGAAGGATACACACATATAGCCGCTACCGTTAGCAGGCCGGGATAAGCATCATACAGGTGCATGGCTTTATAGCATAATTGTTTTACTTTTCCGTCGGTATCTTTTCCTTCTAAGGTTGTTAAATCAATCATATTCAAGGCCAGTTTTAAACCGTTTACTTTGGTTTCGGCTTTAATACTGCGTTTGGTAAATCGGGCGGCTCTTTCTTCTACGCCAACATGATCTATTTGAGGCGTATTTCTAAAATCGGGTAAAAATGCTGTTACAGCAGGCATATAGCAAGTTTAATTATTTCAAAAGTAAATAAAAAAGGGGTTAAAAGCAGGAATATGCTGATAACCCCTTTCCGGTAAAATATATGTTTACGCTTCTTTTCCGTGGCAATTTTTATATTTTTTGCCGCTTCCGCATGGACAGGGATCATTACGACCAATTTTCGGACCGACTTTAACCGGCTCTTGTTTTACTGGAGTGGGATCGTAATAATCATCTTCTCTAACGGCACCATCCAAAGATGCTTTTTGGGTGCGCATATTACTTAAATCAGTTTTACGCTGACGGCCCTCCCGAACGGTTTCACCTTCCTGCAAAGGAATGGTAGCATGGCAAAGGAATTGAACAATTTCTTTATTCACTTCACTATCCATTTGTTTGAACAAATTAAAGGCTTCCATTTTATAAATCACTAATGGATCTTTTTGTTCGTAGGCAGCAGTTTGTACGCTTTGCTTCAAATCGTCCATAGCACGCAAATGTTCTTTCCATGCATCATCAATAAATGCAAGGGTAACAGAACGCTCTAATGCATTCACCAATTCGATACCGTTGGTATCGAGTGTTTTTTGCATATTGGCCAATACCTGTAATTGTTTTCTGCCATCACCAAAAGGTACAATTACATTTTCGATATGGGCGCCTTGTTGTTGACGAATATTTTTAAATACCGGTAATGTTTGTGTGGCCAGTTCTACTTTCTTGCTTTGGTAATTGGTAATGGCCTGATTGTATAATTTTTCGGTTAACTGTTGTTCTGATAATTTATTCAGTTCTTCCGGTGTAATATTGGTATCGGTTCCAAAGTGTACAATACAGGCTAATCGCAATCCTTCAAAATCATCTTCTACTTTAAATCCGTTAATAATTTCTGCGGCTACACTGTAAAAAGCATTGTCTAAATCGAGTGCCAAACGTTCTCCAAACAAAGCATGGCTGCGTTTGGTATAAATAACGGTACGTTGTTTATTCATTACATCATCATACTCTAACAACCGCTTTCGAATGCCGAAATTGTTTTCTTCTACTTTTTTCTGTGCACGTTCAATAGATTTGGTAATCATGCTATGCTGAATCACCTCACCTTCTTTATAACCTGCAAAATCCATTACTTTGGCAATTCTATCACTGCCAAACATGCGCATTAAATCGTCTTCCAGCGAAACGAAGAAAACGGAAGAACCAGGATCGCCCTGGCGACCGGCACGGCCACGAAGCTGTAAATCAACCCTTCTGGATTCATGACGTTCGGTACCCAGAATGGCCAAACCACCTGCTTCTTTTACGCCGGGTCCTAATTTAATATCGGTACCACGACCGGCCATATTGGTAGCAATGGTTATAGCGCCTGCCATACCGGCTTCAGCAATAATTTGTGCTTCACGGGCATGTTGTTTGGCATTTAATACATTATGGGCAATTTGTTTTTGCCGTAACATTCTGCTGAGTAGCTCACTTACTTCTACTGAGGTAGTACCTACCAGAACCGGGCGGCCATTTTTTTGCAGATTCAAAATTTCTTCAATTACCGCACCAAATTTTTCTCTTTTGGTTTTAAATACCAAATCGTTGCTATCTTTTCTTATTACAGGCACATTGGTGGGTATGGCCACTACATCTAATTTATAAATATCCCATAACTCGGCGGCTTCTGTTTGTGCAGTACCCGTCATACCGGCTAATTTATGGTACATTCTAAAATAATTTTGCAGGGTAACGGTAGCATAGGTTTGTGTAGTAGCTTCTATCTTCACATTTTCTTTTGCTTCAATAGCCTGGTGCAAACCATCTGAATAACGCCTGCCATCCAAAATACGTCCGGTTTGTTCATCTACAATTTTTACCTGCCCGTCTAAAACAACATATTCATCATCTTTTTCAAATAAGGTATAGGCTTTCAATAATTGTTGTACGGTATGAATACGATCTGCTTTTTGCGCATATTCATTAATCAGGACTTCTTTTTTGTGTATTTTTTCTTCGGCACTGAGTGTATTGTTCTGCTCAATTTCACCGAGTGCTACACTAATATCAGGCAATATAAAAAAATGTGGGTCTTCGCCCGATTTGGTAATCAGGTTAATCCCTTTATCAGTTAACTCAACCGAATTATTTTTTTCATCAATATAAAAATAGAGTTCCGCATCTACAATGTGCATTTCCCGCGACTGATCGGCCATGTAATAATTTTCTGCTTTTTGCAGTTTCATGCGCATGCCCGGTTCACTTAAATATTTGATGAGTGCATTATTTTTAGGCAATCCTCTAAAAGCGCGGTACAGCAATAATCCGCCATCTTTCGGATCATCATTGCCTTCTGCAATTTTTTTCTTGGCCTCAATTAAAAACTGGTTCACCGCTTTTTTCTGTGCTTCTACCAATTTTTCAATTCGGGGTTTCAGTTCAAAAAATTGTTCAATATTGTCTTGTTTACCAATGGGGCCCGAAATAATTAAAGGAGTTCTGGCATCATCAATCAATACACTATCTACTTCATCTATTATGGCATAATGGAATTTCCGTTGTACCATTTCATCGGGAGAGTGAACCATGTTATCGCGCAGGTAATCAAAACCAAATTCATTATTGGTTCCGTATACAATATCGGCCAGATAAGCATTGCGCCTGTTTTCTGTATTGGGATCGTGTTTATCAATACAATCTACTTTCAGTCCCAAAAATTCAAAAATGGGTCCATTCCATTCAGAGTCACGTCGAGCCAGATAATCATTCACCGTTACAATATGCACCCCTTCGCCGGCCAGGGCATTCAGGTAAGCAGGCAAAGAAGAAACCAATGTTTTACCTTCACCGGTAGCCATTTCCGCAATTTTTCCCTGATGTAATACCACACCACCAATCAATTGCACATCATAATGCAGCATATTCCAAACCACTTTACCACCCGCAGCCATCCAGTTATTGTTAAATACTACTTCATTGTTGCGAATAGTGATATAATCTTTTTTCACACTCAATTCCCGATCCAAATCAGAAGCTGTAGCTACAAGTGTTTCGTTCTCTTTAAACCTGCGTGCTGTTTCTTTCACTACGGCAAAAGCTTCAGGTAAAATTTCATTCAGTACCGTTTCAATATGTTTATCCCGCTCTTTTTTTAATTTATCGAGCTGATGGTATAATTTATCTTTCTCATGAATTTCGGTAGGTGGCAACGCATCTGCCTCTTGTTGCAAGAGGGCAATTTCATCATCAATTTCAGTAAGATGGGCTTTTATTTTTGCTTTAAATTCAACAGTTTTGTTGCGCAAAGCATCATTGCTGAGCGTTTTATATTGTTCATAAAACTGATTAATTTTTTGAACAATAGGAAGAATTTTTTGAACGTCTTTTTCGCTCTTATTTCCACCTAAAATTTTTGACATTAATTTCAGCATATCTCAAAATAACTTGTGGTGTATTAAAAAAAGTTTTTTATCCAAAATCAGTGCTACAAAACCATTTAAGCCAAAATGGCATAAACAGGGGCATCAAAGGTAAACAATTTGAAGGTTCTCAATGTTTATCAGGCGCAATAATACTGCTTTATCAATTACTTAACGAATTCACCATTTATTTTGGGTTTGAAATCATTTTAGTGCTATTCCTGCATTCATTTCACAATAATTTGGATATTATGAACAAAAAGTTTTGGTTATTAATTGTAACAAGTGGCTTTTTTGCCATTACAGTTGAGGCACAAATCAATTTAACAGACAGTTCACTGCAACAGAAATATGATAGTATTTACATAAATCGCCAAACGCTGATAAAAAACAACATGAGTATTTTGGGCGCATGGGCAGGGCTAAATATCATCCAAAGCAGTATCAGTGCTGCCAGTACTTCAGGAAATACACAGGCTTTTTTTAAAATGAATGTATATTGGAATACTGTGAATGCTGCCATAGCAGGTATTGGATTTTTACAGGCCAAAAAAGCGCTCACAAAAAAAATTACCCCGCAGCAAAATTGGCTACAGCAGCAAAAAACAGAACAATTTTTACTGTTGAATACAGGATTAGATGCAGCTTACATTACAACAGGTTTGTATTTAAGAGAGCATGGCCTAAGAAAAAACAACGACCAAACAGAGGGTTTTGGCAGCAGTATAATACTTCAGGGCAGCTTTTTATTTGTTTTAGATGTAATTCAGTACTTAGAACATCACCAAAACGGTAAAAGACTTTCAAAGCTTTGTTTAGAGCCTGCCAATAATGGTTTAGGATTGGTTTGGCACCTGTAAACCAAAATTTTAAGTAGATTTTTAAGGAAGGATGGGAATTTAATACCAATCTGCTACTTTTGCAGCCAATTTAAAGTTGAAATATGGCCGGTCAGTTAAAAGAAGTACGTAACAGAATTAAAAGTGTACAAAGCACCCAGCAAATTACCAAAGCCATGAAAATGGTAAGTGCTGCCAAATTACGCAGGGCACAGGATGCCATTATACAAATGCGCCCCTATGCCCGAAAATTACAGGAAATGCTCAGCAATATTGTAAGTAATATGGAAGGTGGTGCCTCACTTGCATTGGCTGAAGAACGCCCGGTTGAAAAGGTGCTACTGATTGTAATTACCAGCGATCGCGGACTTTGTGGCGCCTATAATTCCAATGTAGTAAAATTGGCCAAGCAAACCATTGCCGAAAAATATGCAGCCCAATTAAAAAAAGGCAATATCACTATTTGGAATATTGGTAAAAAAGGTTATGAAAGCCTGTCAAAGCAGGGTTTTAAAACTGAAGAAACTTATAAAGATATTTTTTTACAGCTCAGCTTTGAAAAAGTTCAAGAAGCCGCACAGGCTGCCATGTATGCTTTTGAAAACAAAACTTTTGATGCGGTTGAAATTATTTACAGCGAATTTAAAAATGCTGCATCACAACGTTTTGTTGCAGAACAGTTTTTACCCATCCCAAAAATTCAACAAACCGGATCACAAAAAGCAGATTTTATTTTTGAACCCGAAAAAGAAATTTTGCTTACTGAGCTGATGCCTAAAATTTTAAACACACAACTATATAAAGCAGTATTGGATGCCAATGCAAGCGAACATGGCGCCAGAATGACGGCCATGGACAAAGCCAGCGACAATGCCAATGAATTATTAAAATCGTTGCGTATTTCGTACAACAGGGCCAGACAGGCAGCCATTACAACCGAACTTACAGAAATAGTGAGTGGAGCAGCCGCTTTACAAGGTTAATCAAAAAAACCTATTTTAGTAACTCCTTAAGCAACATAACAGTGGAATTAAGTGCTATTATACCACATATTGAGGCATTGATTTTTGCCAGCGAAAAACCACTGACAGTTTCCGAAATGGTAGAGCTGATTAATAATGCTTTTGGTTTTATGGAAGAAAGAATTAATCTGGAACAGATACAAATGGCGCTTCAAGGTATTACCGAAAAATACAAATCAGAATTTTACCCCTTTGAAGTAATTGAAAGTGGCGGTGGATGGCAATTTCTAACCAAAAAAGCATTTCACAAAACAGTTGTACAACTAAATGGAGATAAATTTTTAAAACGCCTTTCCAATGCAGCTTTGGAAACATTAGCCATTATTGCTTATAAACAACCTATTACAAAAGGAGAAATTGAAACCATTCGCGGTGTAAACAGCGATTACAGTGTTCAAAAATTATTAGAAAAAGAATTAATATTAATAAGCGGCCGAAATGAAGAATTGCCCGGTAAACCTTTGTTATACACCACTTCTAAAAATTTCATGGATTATTTTGGCATAAACTCACCTGATGATTTACCTAAAATAAAAGAAGTATTGGCTGAGCAGGCTGTTGATGCCACCGTTATTAAACCGGAAGATTTTATGAGTGCCACCCAATCAAATGAGGAAGATAACAGCAGCAACATTGTTGTAAATGCGCAGGGTGAACTTTTAGTGGATGACAGTATCAGTTCTGAAAACGAAGCGAACGAGGATTTGATTGAACCGGAAAATTCTCCTGAATAAACATTTCTATCATCCTCAATCTATTTTTTCAAGCTGTATCTTCGCAGCATGCAGCCACTCAGTAACGAAACTTTATTAGCCATAGCACATGATTATGGCACACCGGTTTATGTGTATCATGCAGAAAAAATTGAGGCACAGTACCAACAACTAACCCATGCATTTCAAGAAACCAATACCCGTTTTTTTTATGCCTGCAAAGCATTAACCAATATCAGTATCTTAAAATACATTGGCAATTTGGGTTGCAATATGGATTGCAGTTCAATTAATGAAGTGCAATTGGCACTATATGCAGGTATTCCGCCTAACAGAATTTTATATACCTCTAACGGTATAGCCTTTGACGAAATTGAGGCAGCCGTTCAAGAAGGCGTGCACATTAATATTGACAGCATTTCCAACTTAGAAAAATTTGGCAAAAAATACGGCAATACCTACCCCGTTGGTATCCGGTTACGCCCCAATATTCTGGCAGGAGGCAATTTAAAAATATCTACCGGACACGATAAAAGCAAGTTTGGCATACCGGTTGACCAAATAGCAGAAATTTTAAACATTATTCAGCAATACAACCTTATCATTAAAGGGTTGCACATACATACCGGCAGCGAAATAAAAGATGTTTCGGTATTTGTGCAAGGCATTACCGTGCTGTTTGATTTAATTCCAAAATTTAACCACTTAACATACATTGACCTGGGTGGGGGCTTTAAAGTACCTTACAAAGAAAACGAAGAAGGCACTAATATTGAACTACTGGCTAAAGAAGTAAAAAGAGCATTTTCGGCGCACCCCAACCCAAATGGCAAACCGTTAGAGGTTTGGTTTGAACCAGGTAAATATCTGGTAAGTGAAGCAGGATATTTCATTACACAGGTAAATGTACTGAAACCCACTTCTGCTACTACATTTGTAAGCGTAAACAGTGGCTTTAATCATTTAATACGCCCCATGTTTTATGATGCCTATCATCGCATTCAAAATATCAGCAATCCAAACGGTAAACATATACACTATTCAGTTGTAGGTAATATTTGCGAAACCGATACTTTTGCATGGAACCGTTTATTAAATGAAACCAGAGAAGGTGATTTTTTAGTGTTTTACAATGCCGGCGCTTATGGTTTTGAAATGAGCAGTAACTTTAATAGCAGATTTAAGCCCGCCGAAGTATTAGTATTAAATGGGGAAACGCATTTAATTAGAAAAAGAGACAGCTGGCAGGATTTATTGAAGAACCAAATAGAAGTTCTGTAGCTTAGCATAATATGATATGATTGAAATTAGCCACATAAAAAAAACATTCGGAGATAAAACCATTTTGGAAGACATCAGTGCTACCATGGAGGCTGGCAAATGTAACCTCATTATCGGCACCAGTGGTAGTGGTAAAACGGTTTTGACCAAATGTATTGTGGGGCTTTTTACACCCGACTCAGGCGATGTTTTATACAGCGGTGAAAGTATGCTGACCATGAACAAACATGAGAAAAAAATACTCCGGCAACAAATTGGCATGCTGTTTCAGGGCTCGGCACTATTCGATTCAAAAACTGTAGAAGAAAATGTACGTTTTCCACTCGATATGTTCAGTAAACTTTCCATGACAGAAAAACAAAAACGGGTGAATGAAGTGCTGGAAAGGGTAAACTTATCCGGATCCAATCAAAAATTTCCGGCTGAATTAAGTGGTGGTATGAAGAAAAGAGTAGGTATTGCCAGAGCCATCGTACTCAATCCGAAATATTTATTTTGCGATGAACCCAACTCAGGACTAGATCCGCAAACTTCTTTACTGATTGATAAACTCATTAAAGATATTACACATGAATTTAATACCACAACCATTGTGGTAACACACGATATGAATAGTGTAATGGAAATTGGCGACCATATTATTTATCTCCATAATGGCCGCAAACAGTGGGAAGGCAGTAATAAAGACATCATTTTCAGCAAAGACCAGTTACTCAATAATTTTATTTTTGCATCTGAATTTTTACAGGATGCCAAAGAAATGCGCATGATAGAAGCTGCACAAAAAAAATAGAATATATCTTACGCCCTCTTTCAATTCGTTCCATAAAATATTGGTTCACTCAATTTCCCCATACCCTAGCTACTACCACCAATTCAATACTTAACATTCTTTTTTAAAATTATTTTACCGGCTAAATAAACTTCTTCATCCGCTATTGGTCTGTTATTATACACCATCTATAAAAAAATAAAAAATGAAACTCATGAAAAAAACAGTTTTCCTTTTAACAAGCGGTTTATTTTTCACCATTGCAGCAATGGCACAAACCGGAGCTACCACCAGCACTCCTACTCAAAATCCTGCAGTAAAATCAGGCATGAAAGACATGCGTCATGATGTGCGTGATATTAGAAAAGACAAAAGGCAACGTGCAGAAGCCTTAGAAAATGGGAATAAAGCAAAAGCAAATGCTTTAGGTAAAGACATTCGCTCTGATAAAAAAGATATGAATCAGGACAGAAAACAATTACAGGCCGAAGGCGTAAAACATCCTGTTAAGCGCGCCGACAGACAAATTCACAGACAAAACATGACGCACAAAGGGTAAAAACAGAAGCGTATTTTCGTTGTTCAGAACCTGCTCGAATCAGCTGATTTCGACAGGTTTTTTTATGCTATAGCCTAATTTCCCACCAACAAAACAATTCCTCTATTTTAACAATATGCAGGTATTTTCTCAATTAATTTTGTGTTTTAAAACCGTCATCAAAAAACGTATTCGTATCTTTATGCCGCATTTACGGTTTGTAAATTGTTTCATTTCAAAACAAGTTAAATTACTATACAACATGAAGCACATATTCATCGCTTGCGCCATTATTTGCTGGCTTCCCTTCCTCACAAATGCACAAACAAATAATGACAGTTTACCAGCCTATTTAAAAAATCCAACCATTCCTTCCTTTCAGATTTTAAGTACAGACAGTACCTGGTTTACCAATCGTTCCCTTCCTAAAAACATTCCGGTTGCCATTATTTACTTCAGCCCCGATTGTGGCCATTGCCAATATGAGGCAAAAGAACTCAACAAAAAAATGGATAGTCTTTCCAACATATTTTTTGTTTGGGTTAGCTACCACCCTTTTGATGATATTAAAAAATTTTATTTTGATTATGGCCTGAGTAAATATAAAAATATGGTTGCAGGAAGAGATCCCCAATATTTTATACCCGCATTTTATAAAGTAGAATTTACCCCTTTTATTGCCTTATATAATAAGCATGGTAAGTTTGTAAAAGAATTCAGACAGGGCGCTTCACCTCAGGAAATAATGGAAGCCTTACAATAAAAATTTTGAAAGCTTACCTTAAAATAATAGCTATCCCATTTGGATAATAATAGGTTTTTGAAATAAATTTATTCACTAATTATTAAATATGTTTTTATGAAAATTACCGTTGTAGGTGCAGGTGCCGTTGGTGCAACATGTGCCGATAATATTGCCAGAAAAGAACTTTGCCATGAACTGGTTTTATTAGACATTAAGGAAGGCATTGCCGAAGGGAAAGCACAAGACATGATGCAAACTGCAGCTTTACTGGGTTTTGATACCCGCATTAGCGGCAGCACCAATGATTATTCAAAAACTGCCCATTCGGATGTGGTGGTAATTACTTCAGGTTTACCGCGTAAACCCGGTATGACAAGAGAAGAATTGATTGGTGTAAATGCAGGCATTGTAAAAGGTGTTGCAGAAAACATCTTAAAATATTCACCCAATGCAATTTTCATCATCATATCCAACCCAATGGATACCATGACTTATTTAACATTGCAGGCTACCGGATTACCTAAACACCGCGTAATCGGAATGGGCGGCGCATTAGACAGCTCCCGTTTCCGTTATCAGTTAAGCCAGCACTTAGGCTGCAGCCCTGCTGATTTAAATGCAGTGGTAGTGGGCGGACACGGTGATACCACTATGATTCCATTGATTCGTTTAGCAACCTGGAACAGTGTACCTGTTACCAAATTTTTATCTGCCGAACAGCAACAACAAATTATTAATGATACGATGGTGGGCGGTGCTACATTAACCAAATTAATTGGTACATCGGCCTGGTATGCACCCGGCGCTGCCTGTGCAGCTATGGTAGAGAGCATTGTACGCGATGAGAAAAAATTAATTACCAGTTGTGTTTATTTAGATGGCGAATATGGCCAAAAAGATATTTGCATGGGCGTACCCGTAATCATTGGAAAAAATGGCTGGGAAAAAATTCTGGATTTTGAATTAAATGAAGATGAAAAAGCAGCATTTGCAAAAAGTGCCGCCGCTGTTAGAGGCATGAATGATGTGCTGAAAACATTGTAATGATCAATATACCTTCGTAATGAGCCCTGTTTTAATAGCAGGGCTTATTTTTTTGTAACCATTGCCAACGCATCCTTTGCTATTTGATCCACATCCTGCCATTGCATACAATGAAAATGCTTTTTAGGGCAGGTTGTAGTACCGTAATTTGAACAGGGCTGACAAGCTAAATTTGGTACCACATAGTTATGGTACAAATGATGCAATGCTTCATTTACGTAACCGGTTCCGTAATAAGGTTCCACATCTAATGCTGGCGAAGTACCACCCCAAATGGCCAATACTTTTTTTTGAAATGCACAGGCAATATATTGTAAACCGGTATCATGCGAAATCACCAGATTGGAATGGCGAACAATATCGGCAGATTCATGTAAAGAAAATTTTCCACAGGCATTATAAACTTTAATATCATCAACAGTAGCTATGGCCGCACCCATCGTAGCATCTTCTTTTCCCCCTACCAATACAATGGGGTAGTTGATGGCAGCACACAATTCTTGCAGTTTTTCCAAAGGCAACTTCTTGGTAAAATACGATGCTCCAATTACAATGGCAATATAACCGGCACTATGCGATACCGGTAAATCGCCTAGCTTTAGTGTTGCATGCAATGGTATAAAATAATCTAACCCCCTCCCATCATCAGTAACCCCCAAAGGTGCTAAAGCATCTAAACAACGTAGTGATATGTGCCTACCCGGCATTAAGTTAATGTGAAATCGGGTTAGTAAAAATTTTTGTACACTCAGTTTTCGATAAGCCAATACTTTGGTACGCAAAGCCCAACGAATTTTATAAGAACGAAAGTTTTTATGAAAGTCAATTACATAATCAAACTGCTCAGCTTTCAAAGTTTTGGTTAGGGCAGATAAATTGCCATTGTAATAATGAAATTGATCGATGTATGGATTGGCTTCTGTAACCGCTTTAAACTGAAGTTTACTCAAAAAATGAATTTCAACATTGGGTAGTTGTTGCTTCAGACAACGTATAGCCGGCGTGGTTAATACAATATCTCCAATTGAAGAAAAACGAATCACCAACAACTTCATACAAAGTTTTTAGAAATCAATAATGTTACAGGCCACCTATTTTCAATCGCCCATCAGTTGTAACGATGCTGTATTGACGGAAGATATACTTTATCAGGAAATTGCCCGGCTATGGCAATACCTCATCCACTTCTACATAATTCAAATCTTTATGAAAAGTTTCTTCAGTATACCAGGCAGCCAATACAGCAATAAGCATTACAACAATTCCTGTTATCCAGGCACTTTTTAAATAATCGGTATATGATTGTAATCCTGTAAATAGCAAAGAAACTAATACCAATGAACCTCTTACCATATTGGGTACCGTTGTTGCCACTGTTGCACGAATATTGGTACCAAACTGTTCTGCTGCCATGGTTACAAAAATAGCCCAGAAGCCCGTTCCGAAACCTAAAATAGCAGCTACCAAATACAGCATGTTTACCGATTGCCCATGCAGATTAAAAAACCATACAATTGAAATGGCCGTAATACCATAAAAAATAAACACCGCTTTTTTTCTGCTTTGTAATGCCTGGCTTAAAAAGCCTACCAGTACATCTCCAATTGAAATGGCCACATACGCATACATTACTGCTTTCCCCGGATCTACAGTACCCTCAATTTGCATGTGCGCTCCAAACTCTTTTGAAAAGCTAATAAGTATACCAATCACATACCAGGTGGGTAATCCTATTAAAATGGCCTTCATGTATTTTAGAAAATATTTTCGTTTCAAGAACAACATAAAAAAATCGCCCTTGCGTACATTTTTATGTTGCAGTGATTGAAACATACCCGACTCTAAAACACCCACCCGCAATAACAATAATAACAGCCCCAAACCGCCGCCAATAAAATAACAGGTACGCCATTCAAACATTTCTTTAATAAAAAATGCAAATACAGCACCGGTTAAACCAATGCCTGCAACCATTGATGTGCCTAACCCTCTTTTTTCTTTAGGCAATAATTCACTTACTAATGTTATACCTGCTCCCAATTCACCGGCCAAACCAATACCGGAAATAAAGCGCACCAATGCATATTGGTGTACCGTTTGTACAAACCCGTTGGCAATATTTCCAATAGAGTATAATATAATGGAAGCAAATAAAACTTTAAGTCTTCCTTTTTTATCGCCCAAAACACCCCATAATATGCCGCCCAGCAACAGCCCAATCATTTGAATGTTTAAGATAAACAACCCATCGCCTGCAATCTGAGCATCGGTTAAACCCAATGATTTTAAAGAAGGAACACGTATAATGCTGAATAAGAGCAAATCATAAATATCTACAAAATAACCTAATGCGCCTATAATAACGGGTAATGACAGGATGCCATATTGCTTTTGATTCATACCGATTGTTTCAATCTAATTTTTAAAGGCATGAATATAAATAAAATGGAGAAAGGTTGATGCAAAACGAATAAAAGAAGCTGTAAAAACATCCTGAACAGCAGTTTTAGCTATTGCTTTCTTCGTTTACCCAAAAACAATTTAATTAATACTGGTGCAGTGGTTACCAAAACAATAGCCAGCACAATAATTTCTAAATGCTTTTTAATATCAAACTGATAGTTTACAATAAAAAACCTGTCTAAATAATGTCCACCTGCTACCATTGCAATTACCCAGGCTACGCATCCTACAATATTAAAGAAGGTAAATTTTTTATGCTCCATGGCCACAATGCCCGCTACAATAGGTGCAAATGTTCTTACAATTGGAATAAATCGGGCAAATATAATGGCACCGCCGCCATGCTTTTCATAAAAATCGTGTGCCTGTTGTAAATAATGTTGTTTAAAAATAAAATTATCTTTCCAATGATACATGGCCGGCCCTACTTTTCTACCAAACCAATAACCAGCCGCATTGCCCAAAATGCCTGCCAGCGAAATCAATACAATCAACAAAACCAAATTAATAAAGCTGCTATTCGATTGGATAAAAGATGCCATTAGCATATTACTGTAAATACCTGCAACAAATAATAAACTATCGCCTGGTAAAAAAAATCCGACAAATAATCCGGTTTCAGCAAATACAATAAACAGCAGCACCCAAAGACCGCCATGCTCAATATAAAACTGTGGTTGTAATAACTGATGCCATTCAAAAGATAACAACATACTATTTAATTAAAATGAATGTATTTTAAGCTGTATTTTCCAATTCCATTGCCCCCTCCCATTTGCTTACCACTGAAGTAGCCAAAGCATTTCCCAACACATTGGTAGCCGTTCTAAACATATCACAGAAATGATCGATTGGCAATATTAAAGCAATCCCCTCAGGTGGAATGTTAAACATTGCACAAGTTGCCGTAACCACTACCAAAGAAGCACGAGGCACACCGGCAATACCTTTACTGGTTAACATTAAAACAATTAACATGGTGAGCTGGGTGCCAATATCTAAATGAATACCATAGGCCTGTGCAATGGCTAAACTGGCAAAAGTCATGTACATCATACTTCCGTCTAAATTGAAGGAATAGCCCAGGGGCAGAATAAATGCAACAATTTTATTGTTACAACCAAAGCGTTCGAGTTCCTCTGTTAATTTGGGAAAAACTGCCTCGCTGCTGGTGGTACTAAAAGCAATAATGAGTGGTTGAACAATTCTGCGTACCAAAGCAGGCAATCGGTTTTTTAAAATCATAGCCCCTACTATTAATAACAATGCCCACAACAAAAAAATACCCAACATAAAATACAAGAGATACAAACTGTAAAACCTAAACACTTCTAACCCATTGGTGGCAATAACCGCGGCAATAGCACCAAATACACCCAATGGTGCAAATCCCATTATATAACCTACCATTTTTAAAATTACCTGCGCTACCGCATCCAATACTTTAATAATAATTTTTCCGGTATTACCCAAAGCAGCAGTTGCTATACCAAAGAAAATAGAAAAAATTACAATTTGTAAAATTTCATTGGTAGCCATGGCCTCAATAATACTTTTGGGGAAAACATGGCTCACAAAAGTATCTAAAGAAAAAGACTGTGTTTTACCCAATAAATCTTTGGCACCGCCGGTATCAGCTGCCGTTAAATGTATACCGGTACCGGGTTTAAAAATATTAACCAGTAAAAGCCCCAATAATAAACTGGTAAAAGATGCTGAGATAAACCAAAGCAATGCTTTACCGCCCACCCTTCCAACCGTTTTTAAATCACCCAATTTGGCAATACCCACTACAAGTGTACTGAATACAAGCGGGGCAATAATCATTTGCACCAATCGCAGAAATATGGTGGTTAATAAATTGGCTTTTGGCGCAAAAGCAGCAATAAAGGTTGGGGATGAATTTTCATGCACCAGATAACCAACGCCAATACCCAGTAACATCGCTATTAAAATATAGAGGGTTAATCTGTTTTTCTTCATATGGTGTTTCTGTTTAAGCAGCGCATGCAGCCAGAATACTGCACTATTTTATTAAATATAATTGCAGGCTTTTCAAAACCGGTTATACAAAGCGGCAATATAGGTATAAACCACGTATAATGAATACTCCTTACAGATTGTTTTGCAAAAGAAACACTTGTATTTCAGAACAGTATTTGCTTTCAATTTTTTATGCACCTGTTTCAAAAAATCAATTATTCCGCGCTGTTTCATAAAGTTTTACCTGCTGTAATGAATTAAATTCCTATTTTTCCAATTCGAAAATTGTAAAACCTAATCAACTGTACCATGAGTTTATTTAGAAAAAAATCAATTGAGGGCATTATGACGCAGGCTTCCGATAGTGAATCGGGTTTAAAAAGAACCCTGGGAGCCGGAAACCTGATAGCCTTAGGTATTGGTGCCATTATTGGCGCAGGATTGTTTGTAAGAACTGCGGCTGCAGCTGCCGAAGCCGCAGGCCCGGGCGTTACTTTATCATTTGTTGTAGCTGCTGTTGGCTGTGCTTTTGCCGGCTTATGTTATGCTGAATTTGCTTCTATGATACCCATTGCGGGTAGTGCTTATGCCTACTCTTATCTTACAATGGGTGAATTAATTGCCTGGATTATTGGTTGGGCACTTATTATGGAATATGCACTGGGTGCTGCTACCGTTTCTATTGCCTGGAGCGAATACCTGAATAATTTGCTGGGAGGGCAAATCCCATATGAATGGTGCCACTCGCCCTTCGAAACTTCTATGAACGGTGTTCGGGGCATCATCAATTTGCCGGCTTTAGTGATATTGCTTGCATTGACCTTATTATTAATTCGTGGTATGCAGGAATCTGCAACCGTTAATATGATTATTGTATTTATAAAAGTTGCCATTGTAATTGCCTTTATTGCCATTGGCTGGCATTTTATTAAGCCCGAAAATCATACCCCTTACCTGATACCCGCCGATGCACCCGGCCATGGTGGTTATTTTAAACATGGATGGGGTGGCGTTTTAGGTGGTGCTGCCATTGTGTTTTTTGCCTTCATTGGCTTTGATGCAGTAAGCACGGCTGCACAGGAAGCTAAAAACCCGAAAAGAGATATGCCGATTGGTATATTAGGATCGCTGGTGGTTTGTACCATTCTCTATATTTTATTTGGTCATGTGCTAACCGGTGTGGCCAATTGGAGTGAATTTGCAAAAGCCGGAAAAGAAGCTTCCGTTGCCTATGCCATTCAACATTATATGACAGGCTATAGCTGGCTGGCTACTGCAGTAACGGTAGCAATTTTAGCCGGTTTCTCTTCTGTTATTCTCGTGATGTTAATGGGGCAAAGCCGTATTTTTTATACCATGAGTAACGACGGATTAATCCCAAAAGCATTTGGCGATTTACATCCCCAATACAAAACCCCGTATAAAGCCAACTGGATATTATTTATTTTTGTTGGTCTTTTTGCTGCATTTGTTCCGGGTAGTGTAGCCGGCGATTTAACTTCATTTGGTACCTTATTTGCCTTTTTATTGGTAAGCCTGGGGGTTTGGATTTTACGCATCAAATCGCCACAAATTCATCGTCCTTTCAAAACGCCATTGGTGCCATTGGTGCCTATTTTGGGATTCGTTATTTGTTTGGGGATGATAGTAGCTTTAGATCCCGAAACCTTAAAAGTTGCGTTTGCCTGGATGGCACTGGGTATTATTGTATACTTTGCTTATAGCCGCAAACACAGCAAACTCAATACACCAGGAGATATTTTACCCAAAGCAACCGATTTTGAAAAATAGTAAAGACCTTATACCATTCAACCCCGATTCGTCGGGGTTTTTTGTTGTACCACCGTTTACTGCTAAATTTGCCAACAATTTTTTTGTAGCCGGCTGTTGTACGCATGGCATCGCCTGTTGTGTCACTCACTTCAACGTTCCTGCAAAAAGGAGCTTTGTTACGTTCAATGAACAACCTGCCATACTATAAACAAGCCTTCAATTACTTATTATTTATAAATATTATTATGGGAAGGATTTTTGAAGTAAGGAAAGCCACCATGTTTGCCCGTTGGGACAGAATGGCCAAACAATTTACCCGCATTGGAAAAGAAATTGTAATTGCCGTAAAAGCCGGCGGGCCCGATCCTGCTACCAATCCGGCTTTGCGCCGCTGCATGCAAAACGCCAAAAGTGTTAACATGCCAAAAGACCGGGTGGAAGCAGCCATTAAACGCGCCATGGGCAAAGAGGCCACCAATTACGATGAAATTTTATACGAAGGTTATGGCCCGCACGGTGTAGCCTTATTGGTTGAAACGGCTACCGATAATCATGTGCGTACCGTTGCCAATGTTAAAAGCCATTTTAACAAAGGTGGCGGAACATTAGGTAACAGTGGCAGTGTAAGCTTTCAGTTTAAGAAAATGGGGGTATTCAAATTAAAACCCGAAAATTTGGATATTGAATCATTAGAATTAGAACTAATTGATTTTGGTTTAGAAGAAATGGGAGAAAGCACCGATGAAGAAGGCAATAATATTATTGTATTGCGATGCGCTTTTGTTGATTTTGGTAAATTACAAAAAGCATTAGAAGACAAAGGCATTACACCCATCAGCGCTGAATTAGAATGGATTCCTACTACTACAATTCCGGTAAATGATACCCAGGCCGAAGAAGTAAGTAAACTCATTGAACGATTAGAGCAGGATGAAGATGTAACAAAAGTGTTTCACAATATGGGGTAAAAGCTAAAAAGTAAAAAAGCAGGAATGACACAACGTATCCCTGCTTTTTTTGTTAATAGTGATAACATGCAAAATCATCACAACTTATTAAAACCTATCATTTTTTTTGATGGTGTTTGTAATTTATGCAGCCATTCAGTATTGTTTGTACTGCGCAATGATTCAAAACAACAATTTCAATTTGCCTCTTTACAAAGTAATTTCGGGAAAAATATTTTATTAAAATACAACTTACCCTTAGAACATTTCGGCAGTTTTATTCTTTTACAAAACAACAAAATATACACCCAATCAACCGCCGCATTAAAAGTTGCCACTGAGTTAAAATTTCCAATGAACTTGTTGGCAATTGGATGGATAATTCCCAAATTCATCAGAGATAAGGTTTACAACTATATTGCAGCAAACCGTTACCGTTGGTTTGGGAAAAAAAATATCTGCTTCATACCCGATGAAAAATGGAGAAATCGATTTATTGAGTAGCGGCATTAGTCTACTAATACAACATAGTTAAACATAAAATTTTATCAATATTTCTTTTATGCATCAACAATAATAATATTTTCCACACCCAATGCACATAATTATTGCAAAAACAAGATTATTGAAATAGGCAGTAAAGTTTAGTTAAAATTAATTAACAAAATGGTAATTTTAACTTTACATTATTTTATTCAATAAACCTTGCAAAATGATTAAAAAACAATTGTTGAAACCATTGCTGTTGTTAGCACTGTCTATTTTAAGTGCTATTACACTCACAGCACAGATTACCACGGCAATACTCAGTGGTACGGTAAAAGATGAAAAGGGTAAACCACTATCGGGTGCAGTTGTAACCATTGCTTATCCTGATGCGGGAATTAATAAAACAATTATTACAAAATCAGATGGAAGTTTTGAAGTACCCAATCTCAGGGTTGGCGGACCGTATAATGTAACAGCAAGCTATACAGGCTATACTGCCAAAACAGAAAGCAATATTTTTCTTGACCTGGGTCAGAATACAAGTGTTGCAGTACAACTAAGTACCAACATTAATCAATTGAATGATGTGGTAGTTTCTTCAGCAAGTTCAAAAATATTTAATGAAAACAGAACCGGTGCAGCAACAAATATTAACTCCAGACAATTAAGACAGCTTCCTACAATATCAAGATCGGCAGATGATTTTACCAGATTAACTCCATCTGCTTCACAAGGCTATAACGGCACTTCATTTGCTGGAAGAAACGGACAATACAACAATTATTCATTAGATGGTGCGGTTTTTAATAATCCGTTTGGATTAGATGCACCCACTCCGGGTGGACAAACCGGTGCCCAACCTATATCATTAGATGCAATTGATCAAATACAAGTAAATATTGCCCCTTATGATGTTACACAAGCCGGCTTTACCGGGGCCGGTGTTAATACTGTTACAAAAAGTGGAACCAATAAATTTGGCGGTACAGTATATGGATTTTACAGAAACCAAACATTAACCGGCCATAAAGTAGAAGGCACAAAATTCAATATTCCTTCCTTAACCGATTTTCAGGGAGGTGCTTCATTAGGTGGAGCCATTAAAAAAAATAAATTATTCTACTTTGTTAATTTTGAAACTCAACAAAGAGAAGATCAGGCCAGCGCCTATGTAGCACAAAATGCTTCTAATGCCGGCGGATTAACAACATCAAGGGTATTACAGTCTGATTTAGATACCGTAAGCAAAATTTTATTCAATCGCTTTGGTTATGTTACAGGCCCTTATCAGGGTTTTAATTTAAAGCAAATTAATTACAAATGGCTGGCTAAAATTGACTGGGTAATTAATGACCAGCATTCATTATCGTTTACATACAATGGCTTAGATGCTACACAGGAAAAACCTGCACATCCCAATGCCATCAACCGAAGAGGTCCTGATGCCATTACGCTGCAATTCCGAAATTCAGGGTATCAAATGGTTAATAAATTACATTCTTTTGGATTAGAATTAAAATCAAATTTCAATAGCACTTTTGCCAATAAATTCAGGGCAGTTTATACTTTATTCAGAGATCACCGTAATGCATTTTCAACTCCCTTTCCTGTTTTAAATATTACAAAATATGGCGTTCCATATATAGTGGCGGGATATGAACCGTTTTCAATTCACAATGTATTAAATCAGGATGCATTACAATTAACGGATAATTTCAATGTAATTCTTGCAAAACATACATTAACATTTGGTGCTTCATACGAACAATTTAAGTTTGGTAATTCATTTAATTTGTTAGGTTTTGGACCATCGTTGTTTAGCCCAATAGATATCAACACTTTCAAAACACAGGTTCCAATTGGTGGCAATGTAATTTTTGGAGCCTACCCACTTGATGTAGATGTAACTTATGCAAAAAACAGAGCTGCAGCAGATAAATGGGTATGGTATTATTTAACAGTAGGTCAGCTATCTGCTTATGCACAAGATGAATGGAAAGTAGCAAAAAACTTTAAATTAACTTATGGTTTAAGGATTGATAAGCCTATTTACTATCCATCAAAAGCAAGTTATACAAGCCCCAATATGAATAGTAATGGCACTTTTGCCGGAAGCTATACCAGTGGTTCGCCAACTGTTGCCAATACAGATAATTTAAAATTATATAATCCCGAAGGTGTACCAGTAAAAAACGGGCCGGGACAAACCATTGATAATACACGTATGCCTAACGGTACTGCATTGCTGTCGCCAAGAATTGGTTTTAATTGGGATATAAATGGTGATAAAATTGTTCAACTACGCGGTGGTACAGGTTTCTTTACAGGAAGATTTCCATTTGTATGGCTCGGTAATGCCATTGGCAATCCCTTTTCAGGATACTATAATGTAACTGCCAATAATTTCAAATGGCCGCAAATTTGGAGATCAAGCTTAGGTGTTGATTATAAAGCAGCCCCAAGCACTATTCTCACAATAGATGTGGCATACACAAAAGATGTAAATGCAATGATGGTTAGAGATTATGGATTAGGTACTCCTACCGGCCATTTAAATTCTGGAACAGGTGATAATAGAAGCATCTATAATCCATCAGATAAAGGAAGCACAGGCACCTATGTTTTTACCAATACAAAAGTAGGCAATTCATTTAATGCAACTTTCCAGATGCAACATACATTTAAAAAAGGTTTATTTCTCACTGGTTCATATAATTATTTGGCAGCAAATGATGCAAGCTCCATTTCAGCTGAAATTTCAGGGGATGCATTTGATAGGAACCCCATTATAGGGAATGCTAATATTGCAGTAAGTTCACCATCATTATATGGTAATACACACCGTTTTGTATTAGCAGGGATTAAAAAAATTGAATATGGAAAAGAAAAACAGCATGCAACAACCATATCATTTTTTGCCAACTGGTCAAGCGGTAATCGTTTTTCTTATGTATATGGTGGAGATGTAAATCAGGATGGTTCAAGTTTCAATGACTTAATGTATATTCCTACAAAAGCTGAAATCAATAACATGAATTTTGCACCCTTAACTGATGCTTTTGGTAATATTCAAAATGCTGCTCAACAAGGTGCCGCACTCGAAGCTTTTATAGAACAGGATAAATATTTAAGTAAACATCGTGGACAATACACAGGCAAATATGCCGGCGTTACACCTTGGTTTAGCGAAGTTGATATGCGTATTTTACAAGACTTTATTATAAAAGATGGTAATAAAAAAAGAACCATACAATTAAGTTGGGACATTATAAATCTTGGCAATTTAATTAGTAGTAATTGGGGTTTGAGAAAATATGCCAGCGCTACCGGTTATTATCAACCTATTACTTATTTAGGAACCGATAATACCGGTAAATCTATATATCAGTTCGATCCCTCTCAAAAAAGTACATTTACAACCAGTCCTGATTTACCATCCAGATGGCAAATGCAATTTGGAATCAGATACATTTTCTAATTGATTCTCTATAATAACCATAAAGAGAGGCTACCCCTAAAGTATAGCCTCTCTTTTTATTTCAATTATACATTCATTAATTAAAAACTACATTACTCCCGCATCATTGCCAATACAATATCCACCACATCTTCGGTATTGGGCTTGCTGAAATAATCACCATCACTGCCATAGGCCGGGCGGTGTGCTTTTGCAGTAAGTGTTCTGGGGGCAACATCTACCCAACGGTATCCACCCTGTTCTTCCATTACGTGATTGTACATATATGCTGCAGCACCTCCGGGTACATCCTCATCTACAAATAGGATACGATTGGTTTTTTTAAGAGATGCTACAATGGAATGATGAATATCAAATGGTAATAAGGTCTGTACATCTATTACTTCACAACTAATCTCTAATTTAGCCAAACGTTCTGCTGCCTCTTCTACAATTCGTAAGGTAGAACCATAAGAAACAATGGTAACATCATCTCCATGCCGTATCACATCGGGTATACCCAATGGAATAGTAAAATCTAATAAATTAGCCGGTAGTTTTTCTTTTAAACGATATCCGTTTAAACATTCAATCACAATACCGGGATCGTTACCACGCAACAGTGTATTGTACATACCTGCTGCATGTACCATGTTTCTGGGTACACATACATAAAATCCGCGCAGTGCATGAATAATCATTCCCATAGGACTGCCACTGTGCCAAATACCTTCTAATCGATGGCCCCGGGTACGTACTATAACGGGGCAGCTTTGACGTCCGAATGTGCGGTAATGGGTTGTTGCTGCATCATCACTTAAAGTTTGTAAACCATACAGTAAATAATCAATGTATTGAATTTCTGCAATAGGCCTTAAACCACGTAATGCCAAACCAATGGCCTGTCCCATAATGGTTAATTCACGAATACCAGTGTCAAAAATCCGGCTACTGCCATGTTTGGCCTGCAAACCGGCAAAGCCCTGATTCACATCGCCTATATTTCCTACATCTTCCCCAAATGCAACGACCAAAGGTTGATGTGTAAACAATGCATCAAAATATTTATTTAAAATTTCATAACCGTTAATAAGGGGTGCATCAAAAGGAATTAAAGGTTTTACAGCTTCTACCTTTAAAGCACTGGCCGGGCCTTCATTGTATAAATGGGTATTGTATAATTGTTTTGCCTCTTGCAGCAGTGAATGGTGGTATTGCTGAATCATTTCAATTGACGGCGATGCCGGAGCTAACTCCATTGCGGTATGCAGTGTATGCAAAACATCTCTTCGTAGCGGTTCTACATTGGTTTGTAGTTCTTTTACTTTCTCTTGTATGGTGCGGTACACATCCATATCATTCACAACTATAGTAGTCAACAATTCGGCAGTTTGTTGCACCTGCTGTTTAATGGGTTGCATCAATTTTTCCCAGGCCTTTGCTTTGGCTTCCTTCACGAACAATTTGGCTTCCTGCGTAATTTTATTGAGTTCATCTTCGGTGGCTAACTCACTCAGCACAATCCATTCTTTGAATTTTTTAATACAATCCCATTCTCTTTCCCAAACCAATCGTTCAGGGCTTTTATATCGTTCGTGGCTGCCGCTGGTAGAGTGTCCCTGAGGCTGTGTTACTTCTTCTACATGAAATAAGGCAGGGGTATGCGTTTCACGAACTTTTTGTAATGCTGCTTCAAACACTTCGCACATACCTGCATAATCCCATGCTTTTACTTTGTAAATATGAATACCATTGGTATGCTCATCTTTTTGCAAACCCTGCAACGCTGTTGAAATGGAACCTTTGGTAGTTTGATAATCACGTGGAACGGAAATGCCATAACCGTCATCCCAAACAAAAATAGCTAAAGGCACTTGAAGCACCCCGGCAGCATTAATGGTTTCCCAAAAAGACCCCTCAGAGGTAGCAGCATCACCAATAGTACAAAAACAAATTTCGTTACCATGTTTGCTTAAATGTTTGTAGGATTGTAAAACTGGAATTTCTCGAAAACATTTGGAAGCAAATGCCAAACCTAAAGAACGGGGCATTTGGCCTGCAGTGGGTGCTATATCAGATGAAACATTTTTTCGATTGGCTAAATCTAACCAGTTACCTGCCTCATCCACATTGGGTGTAGCAAAATGCGAAACCATTTGCCTGCCTGCACTAAAGGGGTCGTGTTCAATATTGGGATCTGCATACAACTGTGAAAAAAATTCTTCTAAAGTTGCCAGTCCTGCTGCAAACATGAAAGTCTGGTCGCGGTAGTAACCACTTCTAAAATCACCTTCTTTAAAGTAACGCGCCATAGCTACCTGTGCCAGTTCTTTTCCATCTCCAAAAATGCCAAACTTAGCCTTACCGGTTAGTACTTCTCTGCGGCCCAACAAACTGGCTTCTCTACTAATCACAGTTAATTTAAAATCATTCAGTACCTGTTGTCTGAATCCCTCAAAAGAAAGTACATTGGCATCAATTGCAGTAATTGTTTGTTCCATAAAGCAAAAATAAATTAATAAACTATCAACCGTAAGTTTTTGTTATCCCATCAACTGTCAATTATTCAGAAATTTTACACAATACTGAGTCTAGTAAATGGAATGTATTCACCTGTAACCCACTTATTTCGCAGTAATCAAAGTAAAATGGGGTTAAGATAATCAAAATTGGGGAAACAATTGGCATACATGCCAAATTGACAAAATACCTTTTTTTTATTTTTTAAATATTAAGGTGTATGCCCAGTATAGAAAGATTTGAATGTATATTTTGCTGTATTGGGCAGGTTAACAATAAATTTTAATACATCATTTCATGGTTTCTTAATTTTTTTAATTGTTATTATCAATAATTTTATGTCACCATTATACAAGCATATTAAAAGTTGCATGAAAATTGCAAACAATAAGGCTACAATAACCGACATTCATTGATATGCAGAATAAAAATGTTTTTCCTGTATTTGTTCAACTTCCAAAAATTATCAACTGTATTTTCAACACTAAACACATATTCATGAAAAAATTCATCTTACTCATTTTTTTAATTGCTGGTGTTACTTTCACGGCACATACACAAATTACAAATGCCGACATCAGCAAGCAGTTTTCATTTACCAATGATAATTTTGATTTTGGAAAAATACCTTATGGTAAGCCTGCGGAATATACCTTAACCATTACCAATATTGGTAAGGATACTGCAACACTTGATGATGTTCGCCCGTCTTGCGGCTGCACCACGCCACAATTTGAAAGAGGCAGGAAATTTGCACCCGGTCAGTCTGTTGCTATTGTATTGGGCTTTAATGGTAATACTTTAGGTGCTTTTTACAAAACAGCAGGCATTTTTTTAAACAATTATAAACTGAGCAAACAAGTGAGTTTTAAAGGAGAAACTTTTCAGGAAAACAAACTTGCTGATAGTACCAAAAACAAACAAACAGGCACCGTTCTTCACCAATAAACTGCATCAGGCAAATAATTCATTTCATCTGAAATTACAATAACACTAAACACTTTATATTTACAATAAAATTTATTCCATTATGAAACAATTATTAGTAGCTTTTTTTTTACTTGCAGGAACCATGTGTTTTGCACAAAGTCCGATACAATTTAATACCGTAAAACACGATTTTGGTAAAATAAAAAAAGGGATACCTGCCACTTATGTTTTTCATTTTAAAAACATAGGCAATAAACCCGTTGTAATTGAAGTAGCTACTGCAGAATGTGGCTGTACCACTCCTGAATATCCAAAAGCACCCATTGGAAAAGGCAAATCAGGAGAAATTAAAGTAACCTACAATGCTGCTTTATCCGGCGCATTTACCAAAAAGGTGAATGTTAAATTAGCCGGTGTAAACGAACCGATTGTGTTAACCATTGAAGGTATTGTGGAAGATAGCGGACATTCTAAATAAAGAAATTTTTAAAAAAATATACAGGGCCATTTCGCAAGAAGTGGCTTTTTTGTTTACTAACACACGTTATCTTTGCGCCATGTTAACCATCAGTAAACGTGGCATGGCAATGCCAGCCAGCCCCATCAGAAAATTAGTACCCTTTGCGGAAATTGCAAAGCAAAAAGGAGTGAAGGTATATCATTTAAATATTGGGCAACCCGATATTGAAACACCGAAAACCGTTTTAGATGCGGTACGACATACTGATTTTACTGTATTGGCTTACAGCCATAGTGCCGGAAATGAAAGTTACAGAAAAAAGTTAACAGAATACTATCAGCGAAAAGCCATTACCGTTACCAAAGATGAAATTATTGTAACCACCGGTGGCAGTGAAGCGATTTTATTTGCATTCATGGCTTGTTTAGATGCAGAAGATGAAGTCATTATACCTGAACCCTTTTATGCCAATTACAATGGATTTGCCGTGGCTGCCGGCGTAAATGTAATTCCGGTTAGTTCGTCCATACAAAATGGTTTTGCATTACCGCCCATTGCTGCATTTGAAGCAAAAATTACACCAAAAACTAAAGCCATTTTAATTTGTAATCCTAACAATCCTACCGGTTATTTATATACCAAGGAAGAAATGGAAGCCTTACAGGCATTGGTTTTAAAACACGGGTTGTACTTATTTTCAGACGAAGCCTATCGCGAATTTTGTTATGAAGGTACCCATATCAGTGCCATGCATTTAAAAGGTATTGAAGAACATGTGGTGTTGATGGATACTATCAGTAAAAGATATAGTGCCTGCGGAGGAAGAATTGGAGCATTGGTTACAAAAAACCAAACAGTATTAGATGCAGTGATGAAATTTGCACAAGCACGTTTAAGCCCGCCCTCTTTTGCCCAAATAGCAGGTGAAGCTGCAGTGGACTTACCTGAAAATTATTTTGAAACAACCAAAACTGAATATCAGTCGCGCCGCGATTTGATTGTGCAACGTTTACAGGCAATGCCCGGTGTTATCTGCCCTAATCCCGGCGGTGCATTTTATGCAATTGCTGCATTACCAGTTGATGATGCCGAAAAATTTTGTCAGTGGCTATTAGAATCTTTTGAATACAAAGGGCATACCGTTATGCTGGCACCTGCAGGAGGTTTTTATCAAACACCGGGACTGGGGAAAAAAGAAGTTCGATTGGCATACGTGCTGAACAAAACAGATATTAATGCTGCTATGGACTGCCTGGCAGTTGCATTAACACAATATCCCGGAAAAGAAGTATAACACTAACAAAACAGATTAGTCGGCTATAGCCAACCCGGCAATAGAATGGATGTCAGGGAAATCAATTACCCTGCCCTTATTGGTTTTAAATGCCGACCAGTTGCATATATCGCACACTTCATCCCACAAAGCCTCATAAAATTGAATGGATTTGGCCTCTTTTAACTGATGAAAAATAGATTTTTTACTAAAACTAATATTTTCAATATCAGAATAAAAAGGAATGTATTGATGCAAAGTCGGTATCCTTCCTGCACCTTGTTCTAAATAAAGGCGATGCAGATTTTTTCGAATTTGCACCATGTTATAGAAACTCAATACTTTCTTATCTGCCCTTATAAACTTTTTTAAATCTTCTTGTAACACTTCAAAACAATGCAATGAAAGGGGTGCAGGTATATTAGGTATTAATAACAAATCAGCGGCAGTAAATACATTGTTGTGTAATAAAAATTTACCCGGTGGGCAATCAATAATACACACATCATAGTCGTCATTTACTTTATCTAATAAAGATTGAATTACTGCATTGTTTACGAAATTAAGCCGCGACAATAGTGAACCTTTACTCAAAGCGTCATCACCAAACGAACTGTCATTGCTAATGATATCAATATGATTGGTATCGCAGGTTTGGATCACTTCATAAATTAAAATATCGTTTTCGAACAGGCGTTTGTACCGATTATTATTAGCTCCTTCACTTTTAAAAAAATAGCTGGTGCCGCCCTGAGGATCTAAATCCCAAATAAGTACACTAAAACCCATTTTGGCCATTAAGCAGGCCATGTTAATAGAGGTGGTGGTTTTACCAACCCCTCCTTTAATATTGTACACAGCAATTGTTCTCACCTTCCGAATTTTAAAGGGTGTTAAGGAATGAATAGAGCGTACAATTTAAAAATAGTTTTCCACATAAATGTGGATAATTATATTTTTTTAAAAAAAAATAATACACAAATCAAGGATTTAGAAGTTATTGTTGAATGAAATAGTGGATAACACCCATTAAACCTAAACTGAAAATAATTTATTGCATGACAAAAGATAAGATGGCGAGATGAAAAAAAATATTGAAGGTTGCAAATCAAAATATCTGATATCTAATCACCTCTTATTTCAATAATTTTTCCCATTGTTTTAATTGCACCTTTTCTGCATTGGTAAGGGGTTGGTGCAAGCTGCACTTGGTTTGTAACAACAATGCGCCTTTATGTTGCGGATATTTTTGAAGTATTGCAGTAATTAAAGGTAAATAAACAGCATCGGGGTGTATATGCTGCATGGCAACTGCAATTGTATTTTCCTTCGCAATTTTATGTCGATCGGGCATTTTTAAAATAATGGCTTCTAAAGTACCCAGCCAGTTAGCCGGCATATTGGGTATATTACCTGCCTTTTGCAATAGCCCCTGCAATTGTTTTTTGCTTAAACTGCCCCTTTCCTCATACTGGTGCATTAAGCTTAAAATAAATAAAGCATCCGGATTGTATTGATAGCAGGCATCTAAAATTTTATCTATAACATCTACTAATTTTTTATTTGCTGCTTTTGCCATGGCGCCTTTATTTCATTTTCCGATAGAAGCGGATGCAAGTCAAATTATCTGGATTTTAACCAGGTTTCAGGATTTACAAATTTATTACTGCCATTCATTACCCTGAATTCAATTTTGCCCTCACCATCAAAATCGGCCGCAGCATGGCCAATTAACGTACCCGCCTTTACTGACTGGCCTCTGCTAACACTAACATCAGACAATTTGTTGTATACCGTAAAATACTTACCATGTTGTACCAATACGCCCTGAAAATCGCCTAAATCCATTACCGATATTACCTCGCCATCTGCAACACAACGAACCGGAGCACCAATTTTCGTTGAAATAAAAATTCCATCATTGGTTTCTTTTAATTTGGTGCCCGGCACAATATTGGTTCCAAATTGCCCAACAACAGCACCCCCGGAAACAGGCCAGGGTAAACGGCCTCTGTTGTTTTCGAAATTAATAGACATTTCCCTTCCTTCCGGTGTAGTTTCAAATACACTGTAAGTGCGGTTCTCATTTCTATCGGTAGATACCACCCCGGTAATGGGCTCATCATTCGCTTTTGGCGCATTGTTATTAGCAGGCGTATTATTTTTTAGTGAAGGGGTATTGGCCACAGCCCCACCACTCCTCTTTGCAGCATCTGCTTTTGCTTTTGCCAGTCGCTCTCTTTCTTTCCGCTCTGCTTCAGCAATCTCACGCCGTATAGCAGCTTTAATCGCTTCGTTTAATACCTTACGTTGCCTTTCGGTTTTACGCAATTGTGCCAAATAATCTTTTTCTTTATTTTTTAGTTGATTTACAACCTGGTCTTTTTCTTTTTTATCCTGTTCCAATACTTTTAACTGCGTACTTTGTTCCTCCAATACCTTGGTTTGTTGCAGTTTGGCATTGTTCATATCGGCAATAGCCTGCTGACGAAGTTCGCTGGTTTTTAAAATAGTTTGTGCTTCTGCTTCACGGTATTGACGGTAACTTTTTAAAAATGCCATTCGCTTGAGCGCATCATTAAAATCTCTGGCAGAAAACAAAAAGTTTAAGTATTCATAACTGCTTCTATTCTTATAAGCAAAAACAATGCTTTTGGCATAGTTTTGTTTCAGTGTATCCAATTGCCGCTTTAAACGGTTTATTTCTAATTGTTTATCATAAATATCATCATTCAATCGTTGAATTTCCTGATTAATTTTATGAATGAGCCGTTCCCGAACAGCTAATTTTCGCTGTAAAATTGCTACTTCGGTGATGGATTGTTTTTTGTTTTTACGAATAGAATTCAATGCGGCATTCAAATTATCAATTTCTTCCTGCAATTGTTTTTGCTGCTGCTGCAACGCTTCACGGGTAGGGGGCTGATATGTACCCTGTGTTTGGGCAGATAACTGCAAGAAGGGAAAAACAAAAAAACACAACAATAATAACCGCATTATACAATCCTCATTTTTAAATAGAAAATAGAATGAATATGGTTGAATAACGAACCTGCCACCTTAATATTATTTCACCCGATAATTTTTAGGCACCGAAAAGGTATACTTTAACGGCTCATTAAATGAAAACTCTTTAAAATCTAAAAATATATCCAGCTTCGATTTTTCAGCAACCGAGATTTGCCGAAAGGTAGCAAATAAAAAATTATTGACCGGCTGATAATTACTAAAAGTAATATCGCAGGTTCGGTTGCGTTGAATATCAACATCATCTAACTTACTGTGTAATACCCTGAAATCAGTGTTATCTAATGTTACCAGATGTTTAAACATATTACCAACCATTAATACCAGTAATTGATTATTACTCCATTTATATGAAACCACATTGCTATCTAAAAAAACCGGATTTCCAACAATTAAATCCTGCAGCGTTGAAAAATCAAATGGGATTTGTGTTACATCCTGTAAATAGGCAATGCTCCGATATTGAATAGATTTTCCTCCTTTTAATTTTATGAGAATAACACTATCGGGTGTAACCAATACATTGGCTACCACACCATAGGGAGGCAATGCTATTTTTACAAAAATAACACTGTCTTTAATCATGCTCAGGTAGGCATTTACATGCTGGCTTTCTTCAGGCCCCTCATAATCTACCTTTATTTTAGCATTAAAGGTGTTGAAGTTAATAGAGCTTTTCATTATTTTCTCCATTATCTCTTTCACTATAGCAGCAGAATCAACCTTTGGAGTTTCAGTAACAATCACTATCTGTGCCGTATCTTTTTTAGAGATAGCTTTTTCAATAGATTGTACTTTTTTTACAGGATGGCAAGCCCAAACTGTTAAAGCAAGCAGGTTAAAAACAATTATTCTTTGCATCATATTACATTACTGTTTACCGGTATGGCCAAAACCGCCTACACCTCTTTCCGTTTCTGATAAAACTTCTACCGGTAACCAGTTAATTTGTTCAACCTGCTGAATTACCATTTGTGCTATTCTGTCACCATCCTGAATCGTTACCGGTTGATTCGACAAGTTAATTAAAATTACTTTTATTTCTCCTCTGTAATCGGCATCAATGGTGCCGGGAGTATTCAAACAGGTGATACCCTGTTGAATGGCCAAGCCGCTTCTGGGCCTTATTTGTGCTTCTAACCCTTCCGGCAAGGCTATCTGTAAACCGGTAGGAATCAAAACTCTTTCCAATGGATGCAGGGTTATGGGTTGTGGTATAAATGCCCGTATATCCATTCCGGATGCACCTGCGGTAGCATAAGCCGGCAAGGGATGATGCGATGAATTGGTAATGGTTACCTGTATTTTTTGCATGCAGCGAAGGTAGGAGTTTGCTATAAAAAAGCAGAATAGATTGGCTTAAAAGAAAGACAGCGGATGAACAAAACCTTTCGTTCAACACGTGAAAAGCAGCCAACCTTTTTAAAGATGCTCCAATATTCCAATATATAAACTAATAAAAATGGCCATCTCTGCTAAACTAAAGCAGAAAATGGCCATTGTAAGGAAATTTTTAGCAACTATTCTTTGTAATTTTTTAACAATTTACTCATTACCATTAAGCCAATTTCCTTGCCTTGTGCATAAGCATCCCAAACGGAAGGCAGGTAGTGTATACCACCATAATAACGACTCATCGATACTTCACGTGCAGCAGAATCTAATGAAGGAAAACTTCTATCGGGCCAGCCCCAATTTCTTTCACTGGAATCTCTGAATGGCGTTTCATTGCCGTAAATGGTTTTTAACACAGCAGCAGATGCGCTGGAAATAGTAGAGTGCGCACTGTTATATTCAGGAAACGGAGGGGTTTGTAAATAGGGTTTCCAGTTGGGATCAATGTACTTATTAATAAAGGTTTCGGGTCTTACCAAATCGTAAGTATATTTTGCATACCAGGAAGCAATAAACGCATCGAATATACCCAAAGAAACACCGGTGTAGGTGTACACGGTTTTATAGAAATCGGCATTTTTATTTTTGGCAATGGTACCTGCAATTTCCATCCAATGTCCACAGGGTGTCATGGCTTTGGTTGCAAACATGAGGTGACCCTGTACATGCAATTTAAAGCTGTTACAATCCCAAAAATTGGCAATCCATTTTTGGTTAGTATCTAAATGATTGCCGGTTTCCTGCACTTGTTGTGCCATTTTGTAAAAGGGGCTGCCGGGTTGTTTGCTGAATGGAATGGGCCCGGGTGCTTTTATCTGGCCGGCTGAATCCATCACCAGGGTTCTGATAGTCATCCACTTGGGTTCTACTGCATCAAAATAGCCGGGTGGGGTGGGTTCCCAATGTCCTTCCAAATTGGTAACCGTAAATCTTGCGCCACGGGTTTGTGCATAATTATCTTTTTTACTCCAACGAATAATGGCATTGGCAACAGTTGTTGCATAAGCCACCGAGCTGGTGTACATTTTATCCGGCATGCCCGACTGGCGCACAACATCTAACAACGAATCGGTAATGTGTTGCATTTTATCTTGTGAAAAAGTTAACTCCTTCCCTACTTTTAAAAATGCAAGGGTTGCAGCAAAGGGATAATCTATAGCAGTTTTTTCTTCAGCAGTTGGCGCAGGAATACTATCTAAATCTTTAATTTTTCCTTCCAGCGTTTCAATATGTTTTCCTTCCTTCGCCAATACTTCATAAGCCGCCAAATTGGAGTAGGCAAATACACGAGAGGCTACCGGAGGAGTAAAAATATCATAGATAATTACATAATTTAACTCATGCTGCATTTGGGTGTACAACAAAGGGTTATGTGTAATTTTTTCATACGCATTTTTAGGTTTACAAGCTACCATTAATACAGTAGCCAGCAGAAAAAGCGAAACCGTTTTCATCATTTTTTTCATGTGTTTATATTTATTACAGTTCATTTCATCATTGCTTTTTTGAATATCATTTAAAAAAGAAAAACCATGAGCATTCATCGCATTTTATATGCGATAATCCTCATAGTTCATCTAACTTTCATTTTGCTGCATATCATCTTAAAAAAATAGAATGTTTTAATGAGTGTGCTGCAAAACGAGCAATAAATATAAGTACATTTCAGAAAATCATAAAAAAAGATATTAAAATGCACTTAAACAAACCTGTTGAAACCAATTTTAAATTTTAGAAACAATATTTATTGTTGATTGTACAAGCTATTTATCTAAAAAATTATCACGAAGTGATGGACATTTTTTTAGTAGCCATTTTTTTAGCAAGCAGGTAATCTATACTAAACTTACCCGCACCAAAACTAATTAAGGTAAGTAACATAATGATATAATACAATGGAATTTCAAAACCATTATTTCCTGCTTCAAAGCCATTGCCCCAATGGGCAGTGCGAATGGCCACCAGCATTACTATGATTAGCGGAATGGAAATAAAACGCGTACCCAAACCCAGCAGCAATAAAATTACACCAATACTCTCGGTAGTAGCGGCTAAATATGCGTTGAAATGCGGTGCAGGAATACCCAGAGTTCCAAACCAATCGCCTACTGCATGTATATCGTTCCACTTCATGGTGGCAGGGCCAAAAAATCCATAAGCCAACACCAACCGAATCAACAGCAAGGGAAATGAACCGGCTTTTGCGGCTCCATTCAAATATTTTGTGCACAGGGTATTGATTGAATTTTTCATGTTGTTTTGATTAAATGGTTGTTGATGAATGAGAATGAAAAGTTTAAACTGAGTTTTTGCTTTGTTGCAAAGCGGTTTTTCGTGGTATAGGGTTACTTTTTATTTTCACAGGTAAAAAATAAATGGCAATTATCAATTATCTGCAAATCCAATAATCAATTGCTGCATATACGCTGTTTCAAAAAACTGTATTACGGCCTGTTTATCTGTTTCAGTTAATATTAATTGAAATTCACTTTCTAATTGTTCTATCAACTGCTTTACAGAAAGAGGCGTTACTGACAGGTATTCTATCATACGCACCAATGCAGGCGAGAGATCGGTAAATAATACATCGCCATTGGTATTTCTATAACCGGCTATAAAATAATTGCCTTTGTCGGCTTCGGTTATGGCTGTTGCTTTTTTTTGATGTACCGGATAGTGCAATGCCATTAAAGTATGTTCAGGATTTAATACTAATTTACTAAATACCACATCACCCAATGTAGTATGAGGTACCTTTCTGTCTTCCATCATAAACAATTCAACCTCCATCCACTCATATTGCATGAGCGCTGCCAGACAGGGATATTGTTGAAGCAATGCGTGTTGACTATTCAAAACAAACTGATAAAATTCTTTGGGCATATACCAAACCTGGGGAGAATGACAAGAATGGCTACTGAAAAAAAACTGTACTACATCATCCCATTCTTGTTTAGTAACCAGTTCATTCATAACAGGAAAGGCGTTGCGTAACATATCATCTACAACATTATATACCAACCTTCTGTATTGTTGTACATGATTTGTATACACGCCGGGAATATCATTCCATTTACCCGTTCTGCAATACCCGGCTAATTGGCTTTGATAGCTTTGAGTAAGATTATAAGGTTGCATACATAGCGGGTTGTAAGGCTTTTTGTTTGATTTGATTGAGTTTATTTATTTCATATTGCAGTTCATGCAATTCAGGAATATTAAAATCACGTTCCAATAGTACCGGCACATCGCGTTGTAATTGCTGCATGGTAAAAGCAAACAAATCATATACAGGATCTATGATAGCTTCTCCATGCGTATCGATAATTAAATCATCGGCAACTTTTTCGTGCCCCGCCATGTGAATGTATTTTACCCGTTGCATAGGCAATTGTGCAATAAATGTTTTAGCATTGTACTGATGATTAAAGCTATTGACATACACATTATTCACATCGAGTAACAAATCGCAATCCGCTTCTTCCAAAATAGCATTAATAAAATCTATTTCAGTAAGTTCAGGCGCAACAGGTGTGTAATAGCTTACAATTTCAATGGCTATCTTTCTCTCCAGAAAATCCTGTACCTGTTTAATATTTTCGGCCACATGGTGCACTGCTGCTTCGGTAAAAGGTATGGGCAATAAATCGTATAAATGAGCATTATCGCATTTGGCATAACTGAGATGTTCTGAATACAGCACAGCATTAGTTTGTTGCAAAAACTGTTTTACCTGCTTTAAAAAAGCAAAATCTAATGGATCCGGGCTACCGATAGAAAGTGACAACCCATGCGTAAACAGAGGATATTTTTCCAATGCTTTTTGAAATTGTTTTTTCCAATAGCCACCCACTCCCATCCAGTTTTCAGGTGCTACTTCTATAAATGCAGGATGCAGGGTGTTGCTTTCAGCAAAATCGGCTGCAAAATCTTTTCTATAACCTATGCCTACCATAACATTTATTTGTGGTGTGAAACAATAAAGCAGGCAACCCTATTCATAGCGTTACCTGCTTTAGTAAAACATAATTTTAATTACCTGATTTTTTGGTACTGCCGCATTTGCCTTCGCCACATTTACCATCTTTTCCTTTTTTCTTGGTTTTAGTGGTGTCTGATTTTTTTGTTGCGCCACATTTTAATTCAAAATTGTTATTACTAACATTTTTTGTGTGCAGACCGGCAATTACTTCATCTGCAGAAGTTACATGATTGTAACGAATCAGGCTGGATGCATTGGCATTGATTCCGGCTACTGCTAATAATGCTCCGGCTAAAATTGAACCGGCAAGGATACTTTTTTTGTTTTCCATTTTGTGCTTTTTTAAAATGTTTAATGAATAATTATACCCAATAGTCGCACAACCATTCATATCCTGACAAAAGAGAAAAATATTTTTTTAACCATTGCATTCAATAGCAAAAAACTGCAGAAGGATAAAAGAAAATGTAAGACGGCTAACGTATTCGCTATGCAGGTAAAAAAAATGAAACTTACAACAGAAAATAATGGGTTATTCTTGAGATGGAAGTGATTTTAGTATACGTTGCTGCAAAGTATTCGTATCAGATACAGGGATGTTTATATCTGTTTTCTCCGTTTTCATCCAATCATCAATCACTTTGCTTTGGTGTTCGTAATGTACACAGAGGTCGCAAAGACTTAAATGTACTTTTAATTTTATTTTTTCTATCCATAACAGGGGCATCAAAGATTTTTTTTCAATCAATTCCGTTGCTTTTAAACAGGAAATCATCAATGACCGCATTACCTTCCGCTTCATAAATTTATTTTTACTGCATGTGATTCAAACAATTAAATTAATTACATTTTTTATAAGAAGGTACTGATTATTTAAACCAATGTACATCTAAACATTTTCGCAACTGTAATTTAGCCCTGTGTATTATTTGCCAAAAATTAGTAGTAGAAATCTGCAATTCCTGACAAATTTCCTCTCCACTTTTTGCCTCTAAATATTTTAAATGCAAAGCCGAAAACCAGTGTTTGGGCAATTTATCCATACAATTGTTCAGCACTGTTGCAAATTCTGGATTATCTAACAAATGCAAATCGGCATCCTGCCAATTATCTTTAGGTATTTTGTTCATGCGCCAATGGCCATTTTCATCAAAAAAACTTTCAATCAAATCATCGCCATGCTGCAACAATTCATCCTGCCACGATACTTCCGGCATTTTAAAACATTTACGGAAATGATTGGCAATTTTAAAGTTAAGAATACTAAACAACCAGGTTTTGGGTTGGCTTTTGCCCTGAAATGTATGGAATGATTCTACTGCCGATAAAAAAGTATCCTGCACCAAATCTTCGGCCAGTACTTTATCAGAGGTTTTGTGCCAGGCCCACTGAAAAAGTGTATCGGTATATTGTGCTACCCAACATTGTATGGTTGCGGCTTTATTTTGCAGGTCCATTACATTATCCATGTAATAAAAATATATTTATTTTTTGATAATACAGCATATTTTCCACTTAGTATATGGCGCTTTAAGTAAATTTTAAGTAGTCATCTGAAAAACAAATGCAGCCAACAATCCACCAATAATTGGCCCAACAATGGGCACCCAGCTATATTGCCAGTCGGTAGTACCTTTTCCGGGAATTGGCAATAACGAATGTATAATACGTGGGCCTAAATCGCGGGCCGGATTGATGGCATAGCCTGTAACACCCCCTAAACTTAAACCAATGGCCAGCACTACGAATGCCACCGGTAATGCATCTAACGTACCAAGGCTTTGTGCAGGAGAAGACATTTTGAATACACTGAACACCAACACAAAAGCACCAATCATTTCTGTAAGTATGTTCCATCCAAATTTTCTGATGGCAGGTTCGGTACAAAAAGTTGCTTTAATTGTACTTGCATCATTTTGCAAAGCATAGTGTTTGTAAAAAGTAAGCCATACCAGCAATGCACCCGTCATGGCACCTAAAATTTGCGCAGCAATATAACCCGGCACCAACCGCCAGCTAAATTTACCAATGGCAGCTAATGCAATAGTAAAAGCAGGATTTAAATGTCCGCCGCTTGCTTTGGATGACACAAAAACACCTACAAAAACCGCCATAGCCCAACCAAAGGTAATCACTATCCAACCACCACCATGGGCATAAGTATGTTTTAAATGAACATTGGCTACTACCCCATTGCCCAATAAAATTAATAAAACGGTACCCAAATATTCGCCCAGTAATTGATGCATGACCATGTGCCGGATTGTTTTGTTTGAATGTAATTTGTTTTGTTTACAAAAAAATAAAAAAGCAAGAACTCATTACAAGATATATTGTTTTGCCAAATTTGAAAAATGCAATATTTGTGCTGCTTTCCACTCTTCACTGTGAGATAGCTCCTGTTGCATTAAATAAGCCACAGCTGGAGCAGCCTCCAGGGCTGCATGCGCATCTAATAACAACAAGCGTATTCTTCGAGCCAACACATCTTCCACCGTTTGTGCCATTTCATGACGCACAAACCATATTACCTCTGCCTTGGTATAAGGATAATCGGGATGAATGGTTGTTGCCCAATCTTTATTTTCTTTCATAATATCCTGAATAAGGCGGGCATTGGTGCCATACAGATGCCAGTGGGTTGAAAAATTGATGGGCCATCCCCATTTACCAATGGGCAAAGTAGCAGTTACTGCAGGCTTTTTGGTTAATTTACCCAATTGTATGGCATGGTTGATTACATCGGCGGCCATACGGCGATAGGTTGTCCATTTACCACCTGTAATGGTAATTAATCCGGAAGCCGATACCATAATGGTATGATCTCTCGATATCATGGAAGTATTTTTCCCTGCTCCCTTTTTCCGAACCAAAGGCCGTAAACCAACGTACACGCTTTTAACATCACTCATTGAAATGGGCTTGCTGGCATAAATATTATAATTGTCAATAATAAACTGAATTTCTTCTTCCAATGGTTTGGGTTCTGTACTAATTTGTTCAACCGGTGTATCGGTAGTACCCACTATTACTTTGTGGTGCCAGGGAACGGCAAATAATACCCGCCCATCGGTGGTTTTAGGCACCATCAGTGCCTGCGTTGACTGAAATTTTTCCATATCAATGACCAAATGAACACCCTGTGAAGGAGCAATGGAATCGGGCATTTCCGGGTCATCCATTTCCATTACTGAATGGGCAAATACACCTGTGGCATTAATAATAGCATTGGCAGTTACGGTATATTTTTCGCCGTTGATGTGATCCTGAATTACAACTCCTGTTAATTGGCCGCCTTCGTTTTTTGTAAATGAAGCTGCAGCAGCATAATTTAAAACTGTGGCACCATAGCGGTGTGCCGTTGCTGCTAAATCAATACACAAACGGCTGTCATCAAATTGTCCATCTGTATACTGAATACCGCCCTTTAAATTCCCTGTTTTAATAAGGGGCAATGCAGCAATGGTTTTCTTTTTAGATAGTAAACGGGTTCTGCCTATACCCCATCCTATCGATAAAAAATCGTAAAACGCCAGGCCTAAAAAATAGAACCATTTTGTCCAAAATGAATATACCGGTACAATAAATTGCTGGGCATGTGCCAAATGCGGTGCATTCCGCAACAAACGGCCTCTTTCTTTTAAGGCATGCATCACCAAACTTAAGTTGCCTTGAGCCAGATAGCGCACCCCGCCATGTACCAATTTGGTAGAGCGACTGGATGTGCCTTTCGCAAAATCCAATTGTTCAACCAACAAGGTGCTGTAACCTCTGGTGGCAGCATCCAAAGCTGTACCTAATCCGGTAGCGCCGCCTCCAATAATTATAACATCCCAATGTGGTGTATCACGGATATTTTGAATCATCTTTTCTCTTTTCATGATAGCCTGACACTTAAAATATTAAAAAAATAAAAACTATTTATCGTTAGCCCAATGAATAGCAGCATTGACTGCACGATGCCATCCTGCCACAAGCTGTTGGGTTTCTTGGGGTGTTGCCTGCGGTTCAAAGGTTTGCTCCATTTGCCATAAGGCAGCTATTTCATCTCTACTACTGTAAAAGCCCACAGCAAGACCGGCCAGATAAGCTGCTCCTAATGCAGTTGTTTCTGTAATGGCAGGCTTCACTACATTACAACCCAATACATTGCTTTGAAACTGCATTAATAAAGCATTGGCAGTAGCGCCGCCATCTACCCTTAGCTCATGAATGGCAATATCACTATCAGCCTCCATGGCTTTTAGCACATCTACAGTTTGGTAAGCAATACTTTCAATAACGGCACGGGCTATGTGTGCTGCGGTTGTACCCCTGGTTAAACCGGTTAACATACCCTTGGCTTCCTGGTTCCAATACGGTGCACCCAGTCCTGCAAAAGCAGGCACTATATATACCCCCTCTGTGTTTTTTACATGTAAAGCCAATACTTCAATATCGGCAGCATGCCTAATCAGTCCCAACCCATCACGCAACCATTGTACGGTAGCTCCGGCCATAAATACGCTTCCTTCCAAAGCATATTCTGTTTTATCATCAATTTGCCAAGCAATGGTTGTTAACAGGTTGTGTTGTGAGTGTACAATTTTTTCACCGGTTTGCATTAACATAAAACAACCGGTACCATAAGTGTTTTTAACCATACCCGGCTCGGTACACATTTGCCCGAATAAAGCCGCTTGCTGATCACCTGCCATACCGGCTACCGGTGAAGCTGCATTGGTTAAAATAGCATGCGTAACACCATACACTTCGCTGCTACTTTTTACCTGCGGTAAAATTTGCAGGGGTATGTTCATTAATTGCAGTAAATCTTCATCCCATTGCAGGGTATGTATATTGAATAACATGGTACGTGAGGCATTACTTACATCGGTAACAAACACCTTACCGTTGGTTAACTTCCACAATAACCAGCAATCAATAGTGCCAAAACACAATTGGCCTTTTTCTGCTTTTGCTCTGGCGCCGGGCACTTCATCCAAAATCCATTTTAATTTAGTAGCAGAAAAATAGGCATCAATTACCAACCCGGTTTTTTGTTGAATGGTTGGTGCCATGCCTTCTTTTCGCAGTTGGTCGCAGTAAGCAGCGGTACGCCGGTCTTGCCACACAATGGCGTGGCAGATGGGTTCGCCGGTACGTTTATCCCATACTACGGTAGTTTCACGCTGGTTGGTAATGCCAATAGCAGCAATTTGTTGCATGGTAATTTTTGCTTTAATCACTGCTTCAGCAGCTACACTCATTTGTGTACTCCAAATTTCATTGGCATCATGTTCTACCCAACCGGGTTGGGGGAAATGCTGGGTAAACTCTTTCTGAGCAAGAGAAACTATATTGCCTTTTTTATTGAAAATAATGGCTCTGCTGCTGGTAGTACCTGCATCAAAAGCCAGAATAAATTTTTCCATATCGCCATCGTTTGGTTGGAAGGTAATAAATTATAACAGAATGAGTTTAAAATATAAATTAATTTTATGTATATTAATAGCAATAAAGTAAGTTTCAGATTATAATTACCGCGATTTATCCCGATGCCACCCTGCAGGTATTAGCTTACCTAAAAATTTTACAACAAAGCAAAGTGCTTTTGCCATTTCAAGGTACATTCAAACACATAACACACTTACTTCAACCAAAATCTCCATACAAACGCATGGCCATTCAACTACCCTTTACGCTAAGCAAAAAACCGGTTTAAAAACTACAACGAATCAACCAATTGCTCGTTGCAAATGACATTTAGGCATATTCGATGCAAGTTCGGTTTTCAACGCTGTTAAGTCGAACATGCCTCGAACAATTCTCGAACCAATTTGCCTGCAAATACCCTGTTTGCGGGGTGTAAAACTGCAAAAATGACAGCTAATTATTTTCCATGAAAGCGTTATCAGAGGCTATCAAATAGGTACCCAAAGGGGGCATTTAAAAGCCCAATGGTAACAAAAGTGATGAAAAACTATTTTAATATTAGGTGATTTCACTACGTAGAAATACGTTATTTTAAATGAAAATTTCCGTATATTTTTATGGCATAACATTTTTGCTGTTATGCTTACCCTGTTTACCAATATACCTGCCATACCACGCAGCCCGCCGGTGCTGCACCCCCTTTTGTATAAATAACAACGAATCACTATTCATTTTTTCACCAAAATCATTACTTTTTATGAAACTTTTTTTCAGCTTTTTATTACTACTCTGTTGCACCCTAACCGCACATGCCCAATTAGAACAAGGCACCTGGCTGGTGGGGGGTGCATTTAGCTTTAGTACTGATGAAAGTAGTACGCCCTATCCAAATTCTACAATTATTAGTGTTTATCGAAATACAAATTTTAAAATAAATCCAAGTATTGGCTTTTTTCTTTTTGATAAATTATCTGTCGGCATTAAACCTCAATTTACCTGGTACAAAAGCACTCCAATTTCAAATGCTGTGGGCAATGCAAACTATATACGCTATTGGGTAGGCCCTTTTATACGTTATTATTTGCTTAATCCAGAGAAACAATGGAACTTTTTAACCGAAGCAAACTATCAGTATGAACTTACTGTACATAAACCAGATAAAGTAGGTTCGAATAATTATTCTTTTAATGCAGGGCCAGTTGTTTATTTAAATTCATCAGTAGGCGTAGAATTTTTAATGGGCTACTATTATTTAACCTATGGTATGGGGAAACAATTTTCCGAATTCAGAGGTGTACAATTAAATATTGGTTTACAAATTCATTTAACAAAATAAAAATATTTATATGAAAAAAATAATTTTTCTGTTTTGCAGTTTAATACTTACAGCAACAGTGATAAAAGCACAGGCAACATACTCAATTATGCCAGATATTAATCAGGAATATTGCCCAAATCAAAATATTAATTTCACTATTACAATTACAGGAGCAACGAATGTTAAACTTTCCTCTACAGCTAATATTATTCCACCCACAATTGTAACCCCACTTGCACAAGATCAATCAAATCCTTCAGTTTATACTTTTACAGGTAGTTTTCAAGATTATAATGAGCAACAAACTTTTACTTTGTATTATGATGATCTTACTTTAGGAACTGGAAAATCACATGATTTCACATTTACTAAAATTAAGTCACTCAATATTCCTTCCCCTCTGTATTCTCAGGTTAAGCCAAATCCTGCTAGTATAACTGCACCACGTTGCCAGAGCCAGAATTTTAATATTTATTTTAATAATGTACAATTTTCCAATTCTGCCTTATCTACTCCTATTGCCTATGGAACCATTACCGATTATGAATATCTTTTACCAAAGGGATGGATGCTGAATGGACAAACTGCTACGGGTACAAACTGGTTACCCGGTAAAAATAATGTATCTGTTACCAGTGATTTGTCGAATGGAGATAATACTTATATCCAAATAAGAGCAGTAAATCCCTGTGGTGCTAATCTGATCAAAGGGCATAATTCCGATATAGGTTTAATAAGGGTTTCCCGCCCTGCTCCTACTTTAAGCATAACAGGTAATTCATTTAACTTATGTAATGCTACCAGTGGTGCATATACTATTAATGGAATACCGCCCGGTGCCACCGTACTTTGGCAAATAGATAATACTACCCTTGCACAAATTAATGGCCCTAATAATACCAACACCATTAATGTTACCGCCAATAGCAATGGCTTTAATGGAGATGTGGTTTTAACTGCTACCGTTCAACAATGCACTTTTACTTATCCGGTTATGGCTACCATTACCCATTGGTACAGGAACACTACCTACTATAACCAATTTAAATTATGATAACAGGTGCGGCTCTTTTGTAGAAGCTTATTGTAATAACCCACCTAACTCTACCGGATTTATCTGGAGTTTTAATTTTGGACAGATTGTTCAAAACAATCCCGGTTATTATGGTAATTATTTTAAAATACAACCCATACCTAACCAAAGCACGCCGGGTAATACCTATTATGATTATTTAAGTGTACAGGCCACCAATAATTGTGGCGTATCGGCAGCCAGTGCTACTACTTCCTTCACCATTGGGCCTATTGCTGCTAACTGCGGCAGTGGGGGTGGCAAAGGATATTTAAGTACAGGCCCGGTTATTGGTCAACCTCTTGCAGAAAGCAAGGCTTCCACCAACAACAATGTGCGAGTGTTTCCTAATCCCGTTAGGGCTTCACTCACTATTCAACTGCCCGATAGTATTCACTTATCGAACACCTTTATTACCATTACCAATTTAGATGGCAGGCGGATAATTACCCTGCATCCCAATAGCCTTAGCCCGCTTATTTCCACTACACATTGGGCGGCAGGTATGTACCTTGTTACCATTTATGAGGGTACTAAAAAAATTGCTGTACAACAAATTATTAAATATAATTAAATACTTATGCCCGTAATCAATACCCTACAACTATCCTGAAAAAGCAAGGCGGCCACTGCATTGGCAAGTGGCCGCTTTTTTTATGTAGCGAGGATGGGAATTGAACCCATCACCTCAGGGTTATGAATCCTGCGCTCTAACCAACTGAGCTACCTCGCCATTTCGGGCTGCAAATATAGTATATAGAATGGTTTGGCAAAGTTTAGTAGGCTAAAAGTTTCGCTATTCGTTTTTCAATTTCGGTAACAGAGGGTAGCATAGCAGCTTCTAATGCCAAATGAATGGGTACTGCAGGTGTGTTTAATGCACCAATTACCTCAACCGGGGCATCTAAAAACTGATAACAGCTATGGGTAATTCTGTAGGCCAAAGCTTCAGCACAAGAATTATTTTGCTGTTCTTCCGTAAGCACCAATACTTTACCATGGCGGGTTACGGTTTCTATTAATAATCTCTCATCTAAAGGAAAAAGGGTACGTAAGTCAATTATTTCTACCTGCCCCGGAAAAGCCTGGGCAGCCTGTTTAGCCCAATAGATGCCCATGCCGTAAGTAATGACACAAATAGAGGTACCCTGCTTAATATGCTGTGGTGCTGCTTCCAATACACTTGCTGCTTTGCCTAATGGCAGCACATAGTCGGCCGCCGGTTCGGGCATTTTGGCCCCTTCTGTACCGGGCAGTTTACCCCAATACAAACCTTTATGTTCTAATATAACCACCGGATTGGGGTCGTAAAAAGCAGCTTTCATTAATCCCTTCATGTCTGCTGCATTAGAGGGATATACTACTTTTATTCCCTTGATAGACAATAGTGTACTTTCAATACTGCCGCTGTGGTAGGGGCCACCACCCCCATAAGCACCAGTGGGTATGCGCAACACCATTTGTACCGGGAATTTGCCATTACTGAGGTAGCATGATTTGGCAATTTCAGTAACCAACTGATTAAAGCCCGGATAAATATAATCGGCAAATTGTACCTCTACTATGGGCTTTAAACCGGCAGCCGACATGCCCGCTGTAGAACCCACAATATAAGCCTCCTGAATGGCCGTATTAAATACCCGATTATCGCCAAATTTTTCGGCTAAAGTAGCGGCTTCTCTAAACACACCTCCCAAACGCCTGCCTACATCCTGCCCGTACAATAAGGCCTCAGGGTGGGCAGCTAAAATTTCTTCAATGGCATGTAAGGCCGCATCTACCATTAACACTTTTTCAGCCGTTTTGGGGCTTCTTTCCCCTTTTTCTTCGGTTATGGTAGCTGGCGCAAATATATGGTCGGTTACAGTTGCAGGATTGGGTTCAGGAGCAGCCACTGCTTTTTTAAATGCGGTTTGCGCTATTTGCCGGGCAGCCCCTTCTACTTCCAGCAAAGCTGCTTCAGTAACACGTGCTTCTAATAATGTTTGCCGAAGATGCGGAATGGGATCATTTTCACTATGCTGTTGCAGATTTTCTTTACTACGATAAAATTCACGCCGCACCCCGCTGGTGTGGTGCCCTAATAATGGAACGGTAGCATGTACCAACACAGGCTTACGTTCAGTACGGGCATAAGCAAATGCCTGTTGCATGGTTTGATAACTTTGCACAAATTGGGCTCCGTTACATTGCAGTTTATGCAATCCTTTAAATCCATCGGCATACTCAAAAGCATTCATGGTACGTACTTCAGGAGTGGCAGCACTAATGCTCCAGCCGTTATCCTGCACCAAATAAATAATGGGTAATTGTTTTAAAACGGCAAATTGCCAGGCTTCGCTCACTTCACCTTCGGTTACGCTGCCATCGCCCAATGAACACAACACTACGGGCAATGGATTGACGTTGTTGGGCAATAAACCCTGTTGCAGTTGGTATTGAATAGCTTGTGCAATACCGGTAGCGGGTACTACCTGCATACCTGTAGCACTGCTTTGGTGCATTATTTTAGGTTTATCGGCATCGCGGCTGTTGGGATGGCAGTAATAAGAACGCCCACCCGAAAATGGGTCGGTGGCTTTGGCCAATAATTGTAACATCAATTGTTCAGGTTCAAACCCTGCTGCCATCATTAAACTATCGTCTCTATAATAGGGACTGAGCCAATCGGTATGTAATAATTGTAATCCGGCGGCTATCTGAATGGCTTCATGGCCTGCTGAGGTAGAATGTACATATATGGTAATGGTTCGGTTTTCTTCGTAAACGGCTGCCATAGAGCGGGCAGTAAACATGATGCGATAAGCACGCAAAAGCAAATCAGTCGTTAGCATATTTTCCCTACCGTTACCTGCAGTAGCGGTAATTATTTAATGGTTAATTCAAACATTTTTTCTTTACCCAGGAATCCGGTTAATTCATCGCCCACCACACATTCACCCACACCGGCGGGGGTACCGGTAAAAATTAAATCGCCAATATTGAGTGAAAAATAATTGGAAATATGTGCAATTAGATAATCTACCGAATAAATCATTTGTGAAGTATTGCCCAATTGAACCTGTTCATTGTTTTTGAAGAGCGAAAATTCAATCGGTTTCTTCATCATATCTTTTTCAACAGGCATCCATTTGCCCACTACGGCCGATTGATCCCAAGCCTTAGCCTTCTCCCAGGGCAGACCTTTTTTCTTTAATTCATTTTGAATATCACGGGCTGTAAAATCAATACCAACAGTTATTTTATTGTAAAAATGCTGTGCATCTTTTTGTTTAACATATTTACCGTTTTTACAGATTTGGAAAACTAATTCGGCTTCGTAATGTAATTCGTTGGTAAATTCAGGATAATAAAAAGGAACATTGGTTTTTTGTAAAGCCGATTTAGGCTTCATGAAAATAACCGGCTCTTCCGGAATGGCATTTCCCAATTCTTTTGCGTGTTCTGCATAATTTCTTCCAACACAAAAAATTTTCATACTCCTGTTAATTTAGGGTTACTACGTAATATACCCTTTGCCACTTATCTAATCAATATCGCGAATTTACTTAAATCGAAGTAAAGTTTTTCATATTGGCTCAAAAATGATAAGATTAGGGGATAAACTTATAGCTGTTAGCCATATTCATTGTTTTTTCTATACCCACAGCAGCGAATTGTTCAATGATATCTACACATTTTTCAATTTTTTGCCGAACGATGGGTTGTTCATTGGGGAGCCATTTGCTTAAAACAAATTCGGCCTGCATGCCTTTGGGATAGTTATTGCCAATACCAAAGCGTAATTTGGGGTATTGGTCGGTACCAATTGTTAATTGAATATCTTTTAACCCGTTATGGCCGGCCGGGCTACCGGAAGCACGTAAACGGAGTACTTCTATGGGCAAAGCCAGATCATCTACAATGGTTAAGGTTTGTTCTAAGGGTATGGCTGTTTTATCGAGCCAGTATTTAAAGGCTTTTCCACTTAAATTCATAAACGTGGTGGGTTTAATACAAATAAACTGATGCCCTTTCCATTTTACTTCGGCCTTAAAAGCAAGCCGGTCGGGCATAAAAAAGCCTCCATGTTTTAGTACAAAAGCATCAGCCACATCAAAGCCTATATTGTGGCGGGTATGCATGTATTCGGGGCCAATATTACCTAAACCTATAATTAAAAAATTTTTCATGTATGTTTTTATTTAGTCCTGGCTTCAGCTATTCTAATATTCTATGCTGCAAGCTAGTGAACCAATCCAATTAGGTAAACATTTATGACTGTAAATATATTAATAGCAGAGGCAAATTAAACTCAAAAAAAATCCCCCGGCAAACACCGGAGGATATATTTAGGTTGATCCTGAAACTTATTTTTTGGCAGGTGCTGCAGCTTCTTCCTGCTTTAACTGACGTGTCATTACTACAGAGGCGATTGGAATACGTGGAGAGTTTAAAATTTCCATGTGCTCCGCCTTTACATCTTCAACGCGGATATTACCGTTTAGTTCCAGATTGGTAATATCTACTTCAATAAATTCACGCAGGTATTTAGGTAAAGTTTTTACTTTCAAAGCCTTCATTTTAATCACTAATTTCCCTCCACCTTTTACACCGATAGAAGTACCGGTAAAATGAAGGGGTAAGGTTGCAATTACTTTTTTGTTATCCTGCAGTTCTAATAAATCAATATGATCCAATGAATCATTCACCCTGTCAAACTGCAAATCTTTTAAAATACAACGGTAGGTTTTACCGTCAACTTTAACTTCAGCAATCTGAAATTCTGCTGTGTACACCAGATCTTTAAAGGCCTTTACAGGCGCAGCAAAATTAATTTCTTTTTCGCCACCGTAAATTACACCTGGCACCATTTCCTGAGAGCGAATTTGTCGGGTGGCTTTTTTCCCGGTTTCGGTCCTCAGTTGTCCATCGATTGTAATCGTTTTCATTGTTGTTTTTGTTTTAATAACTACTTACTTTTTTTTATTGGGTATTGTAGTTATTGTGAGATAATTTTTTGGATGGCAAAGGTAAGGGAATGCACCTAAAAAAAGCACCAGCCAATAAAATTTATCGTTTACCGGTGCTTTCTATATTTTTCTGGCACTTAAATAGTCTTTAAACTCTGGTATTTCTTAGTTGCGAATGAATGAACAGGCTGGTAATGCTTTTGTTTTCGTAAGCATTTCTAATAGCAATGGCAAATAAATCGGCTACAGAAAGTACTTTTATTTTTTTGGTATTGGGATTAGCTAAAGGAATGGTATCGCAAACCACCAATTCTTCCAGTTCACTGTTTTCAATATTTTGGTAGGCATTACCACTTAAAACCGGATGGGTACATAAGGCACGCACACTGGTAGCGCCTTTTTCTTTAAGCAGGGCAGCGGCTTTTGCTAATGTACTGCCTGTATCGCAAATATCATCAATTAAAATAATATCTTTTCCGGTAACATCGCCAATTACTACCATGCTGGCAATTTCGTTGGCACGTTTTCGGTGTTTATCGCAAATAACCATTTCTGCATTAAAATAACTGGCAATTTCGCGAACGCGGTTACTACTGCCCACATCGGGCGATGCGAAGGTGAGGTTGTCTAATTTCAATTGTTCTATGTATGGAATAAAAATAGCGGAACTGTCTAAATGATCTACCGGTATTTCAAAGAAAGCCTGAATTTGCGGTGCATGTAAATCCATGGTAATAATACGGTTGGCACCGGCTGCTTCTAACAAACTGGCTACTAATTTGCTGCCAATGGCCACCCTTGGGCGGTCTTTTCGATCCTGGCGGGCATAACCATAATAGGGAATAACGGCAATAATTTTATAGGCGCTGGCTCTTTTGGCCGCATCAATCATCAATAACAATTCCATTAAATTATCAGCCGGGGCAAAAGTGCTTTGTACTAAAAAAACATAATCACCACGAATACTTTCTAAAAAAACCGGCTGCATTTCGCCATCGCTGAATTTTTGAATATTTACTTTCCCAAGCGGAGCGCCAAATCGTTGTGCAATTTTTTCTGCTAATTTTTGCGAACCGGCACCGGCAAAAACTTTAACTGAAGGATTCATAATAACTGGAATGAGTTGCGAAGATAACCATTCAACGAGGAAATGAGAAAACAGGATTTCCGCATTTTGTGAACAAAGTTTATTTTTATAATACATAAAAAATCATCTTCATTCATATCAACTGCTTATGGCACAAACCAGTATTAAACAATGGGCTGTAGATGACCGCCCCAGAGAAAAAATGTTATTGAAAGGATGCGGTGCATTAAGTAATGCAGAGCTACTGGCTATTTTAATGAATAATGGAACTGCCAATACATCTGCATTGGAATTAGCCAAAACTTTGTTGCATGCAGTAAACAATAATTTAACCCGATTAGCGGGGATGAGTGTACCTGAAATACTCCAATTAAAAATTAAAGGAATAGGGCCTGCAAAAGCAGTAACCATTGTTGCCGCATTAGAGTTAGGAATTAGAACCCATACTTTTCAACAAAAGAAAGCATGTGTTATTACCAGTAAAGATGCCGCCGATTATTTAAGGGCACAATTGCAACACAAACCAATTGAAATGTTTGTGGCTATTTATTTAAACCGTGCCAACAAAATAATACGGCATGAAGTAATTAGCACCGGAGGCATTACGGGTACAATAGCCGATCCGAGAATTATTTTAAGAAAGGCCTTAGAATGTAATGCCAGTTCAATGATTTTATCGCATAACCACCCCAGTGGTAATTTAAAACCCAGTCCTGCAGACAAAGAACTAACCCAAAAAATAAAGCAGGCTGCTTTATTAATTGACATGGTGGTATTAGACCATATTATTGTAAGCCATGAAGGTTATTTCAGCTTTGCTGATGAGGGACTATTATAATGAAAACACATAATATATTAATATACTATATATTATATGTTCCAAACACCTATTTATGCCTGTGCAGTAGGCCCCCCAAAGTTGAGTGGAATTTCAACCTGTTCCATATCCTGAATAGGGCCATTGGCAGCCTCGTAACGTTGAATATTTTCGGTTAATGCTTTCATGAAACGCTTGGCATGCATGGGTGTTAAAACAATTCTGCTTTTTACTTTACTTTTTGGTGTGCCCGGCATTACATTCACAAAATCTACCACAAACTCAGCATGGCTATGGGTAATGATGGCTAAGTTGGCATATACGCCTTCGGCTACTTCTTCAGAAATTTCAATATTTAACTGGTTATTGGGCACTTGTTGCATGTAATTTAAATTTTGTTCGAAGATAGGGCAAGCTATTCATTCCTAAACATAAAAAAGCGACAGAAATATTGCTCTGCCGCCTTTTAGTTGAAGTATTTAATACACAACAAACAAATGTTTATTGCATCCAGAATAATTTAATGGTAACATCATCGCCACCCATTGCACTTATAGCTGCCGTATAGCTGGGGCCATTGGCTGTTGCTTCATTGGCAGGATAAGTATAACGCCATGGAAATGCAGACTGCGGATTACCCGGAACTGCCATTGCAGGGTAATACAATCTGCGGATGGATGTCCAGGCATCAAAACCTCTCATATAATAAGCAATGTATTGCTGTAATCCAATGGCTTGTTTCCAATGAACAGAAGAAGTATTGGTTCCGGTACTACCAATAGCGCCGGCACCCAATCCGCCCGGTGCTGTAGCATAAGCAACGGAAGGCTGTGCCAAATAAGTAGCAGCATCGGCTGCAGAACCACCCCATGCTTCAATAGAAGCGGTAACACCATTGTTATAAAAAGTTGCAGCACTGCCTGCAATAAAATTTCTTTCAACAGCCTCTGCATGCAGGAAAGAAATTTCTGCATAATCTAATAATACAGAGGGAGCAGCAGGATCTACAATTGTGCCGGTTAAAGGGCTGAAATAGGGATTGGAAAAGTTGTTCCATGTATTGGTTACACCAACGGTACCGCCTACATCACTACCACTATACTGGTTGGTATAATAGGCAGAACGGCGAGGGTCATTTAATGCCACCATTGGGCTCAGTAACGTTTTGGTAATCACATAATCCTTTCTGTTGCTTTGTATCAGGTTTACCCAAACCGGATTCGCATTGGGTGTAATACCAGTATATACAAATACTGCATTATCGGCATTAGATTGGAATACACCGCCGGCAATGGCTTCATTTACTTTGGTTTTAGCCGTTGCAGGGTCAGAATCTGCAATCAGCATCGCCATTTTTAATTTTAGAGAGTTGGCAAAGGTTTTCCATTTAGCCACATTGCCACCATATATTAAATCGGCAGTACCAAAACTAGGTGCACTGGTATTTAATCCATTAATACAGGTATCCAACCTTTTTAATAAATCGTAATAAACGGTTTTAGCATCATCATAAGCCGGGAAAGGATATTTGTTGATATTATTGGCCTGTGTGTAAGGTATATTACCAAATGTATTTACCAAATAATAATACGTATACACTTCCATAATGTCGGTAATTTCCAGCTCGTTTTTAACAACAGCCGGATCAGTAACATCAGTAGGAATTAACAGTTTGGCTTGTTGAAAATTATTCAATGCACCTACATACAGGTTATTCCAAAAGTTTTGTGGAATATTTCTGTTTCCCAAATTGTAGTTACTCTCATCGGTATAAGTAGCTTCTGTCCAGTATTGAGCTACCAATTGAAAAATATTCGAGTTTACATTAGGTGTAGTAATGTAATCCACCAAATTTTTCTGTCCGTTGGTAAACAACGCATAAGAAGGAGCAGAAGAGGGATTCTTGGTATCGATATTCAGATTGATCATGTTTTTTTGACAGGATGCCAACGCAAATACCGATAGGACGCTATAAAATATTAATTTTTTCATAATACCTGATTTTAGAATTTGAATTTAACATTGAAGCCGATATTGCGTACAGCAGGATATGAACCACTCTGATAGCCTTGTGCATTGCCTGCACCCAAACCATCTTCAGGATCGGCATAAGGAACATTTTTGCTGATAATCCATAAATTTCTTCCCACAATAGCAAAATCAATTCCTTTAATGGGCTTCATTTTTTCAACAGCTTTTTGAGGTAATGAATAAGAAATATTCAGTTCTCTTAATTTAACAAAGCTGGCATCATAAACAAAGGCTCTGGCAGGATTTCGGTAGTATCCATATAATCCATACCCATTTCCACTATTATCAACCCTTTTTGTATTGGGTTTACCATCGGCAGTTACTCCTTTTAAAATAATACCACCACCGTTGGCTAAGGAATTACGGGAAGGATTACCCAAATCGTTTAAGCCTGCAGTTATATCATAGAGGCCGGTTGCAAAACCATAATAGGTATCTAATGAGAATACACTACCCCCTTGGCGCATATCAATCAGGAAACTTAAGGTAAATGATTTGTAATGGAAGCTGTTGTTGATACCACCGGTCCAATTAGGTGTAGCATTACCAATAATATCAGTTGTTTTATTATCCTTTAAATAATAACCATTGCTACCAACGGTTCTTTGTCCGTTGGTATACACAAAGTCATTTCCCTGAATGGTTCCGAAAGGCTGACCTACGGTTGCATTTACAGAAACTCCGCCCTGATAGGATTGTAATACCTGGTTTTTCTGGTTATTGAAGAGAGACAATACTTTGTTATTGATTTTGCTCCAGTTTACATTGATATCCCATGAAAAATTACGTGTTCTGATGGGGGTACCATTGATGGACAATTCAATACCATTGTTTTGAATGGAACCAAAATTTACATACTGACTCAAATAGCCAGTTGCACCAGAAGTATTAACCTGTGTAATTAAATCGAAGGTTTTAGAAGTGAAATAAGTGAAATCAAAACCTAACCGATTTTTAAAGAACGCCATTTCCAAACCGGTTTCAAAACTTTTGGTTCTTTCCGGTTTTAAATTGGGGTTGTTATTGACTGTAGGTAGCGATACCAATGCATTTCCGTTAAACGGAGAGTTAATAGTGTATGTATTCAATACACTATGATAAGGGGCATCATTACCCACTTCCGCATAGTTTAAACGAACCTTACCAAATGATAACCATGGCGCATTGTCAATCATTTTATAAAATGCCCAGCTACCGGAAATGGCCGGATATGTATAGGCATTGTTACCGGCAGGTAAAGTAGAAGATTGGTCGCGACGAACTGTACCATCTAAAGTCAACATATCTTTATAGGTTAATGTTGCACCGGCAAATACACCCCCTACTTCTTTTTCCAACAATGCCTCTACAGGCGCATTAATAGGGTTTACTGAGTTAGATAAAGCATAGAAGTTCGGCAGATTTAAACCGCCGTTGGTAGATGCAAAAATGCTGGAATAAGTATCCTGCCTTAAGTTGGCACCCACCAATGCCTTAAAGTTAAAGTTGGTAGATAAATCTTTATTGTAAGTAGCTAAGAAATCGTAGTTAATTTCTTTGTAGTTGATGTTGTTTCTGGAATAGAAAGGCACATTTACTGAACCAATGGCATCTCTTTCTTCCTGTAAAGAATTATAAGTATCCATGGAAACCCTGCCCAATAAAGTAATGCTCTTAGAAGGTGTATAGTTGATATAAGCATTACCAAATACACGTTGCCGGCTATCTTGTTCATAATTCTGATAGCGCACAAAGTATACATTATCCCAATATATAGGGTTAGTATTGCCATTTACAGGGTCGGTCATATTCCAGGTAACATTTTTACCACCTGAATTAAAGTAAGCGGCTTTTTGTTGCTTAATATCCACATTCATTTCCCACCACTGTCTAAAATTAGACATGATGTTGTTTGAAGTGTAACCTGTACCATACCTGCCCAACCCACTGATTTCAGAATAGTTGATGGTACCGCCCACGGTTAAATCTTTGGTTAAGTTATGGGTTGCACCAAAATTGAACATGTTTTTGGTAATGTTACTATTGGGCAAAATACCATTATCGCTGGTACGGGTATAGCCTAATTTAAAAGAACCGTTTTCACCACCCCCATCAATATATACACTGGTATTGTAAGATACCGGATTTACAAAAAAGGTAGAAGGGTCATTCTTGGCAGCTACCCATGGTGTTGGTTTACCATAATTCGGATTGCCGGGGTAATTGGCAAATGCATCCCATTGGTATACCAATAAATTGGGATTAAATTTCGCACCATAAGAGGCATCTTCAGTTGTGGGCACGATCAGTTGTGGAGAATTCTGACCAAACTGCGGCAAAGGTGCATATAAAAAGTTCCCATCGGGTGAACCATAACCGTAAGGGTATGCACCACCAATTTCAGGACCTGAACCATAGTTAGCGCCATATTCGTGTTGGTATTTCACAAAAGTGCTTTTATCGTAAGAACCTACATTAACACCCGCATTTACGGTAACACCCAAGCCTCTTTTGGCTTTTTTTGTGGTAATTAAAATAACACCATTGGCTGCTCTGGAGCCATATAAGGCAGAAGCTGCAGCACCTTTTAATACCGAGATAGAGGCAATATCATCGGGGTTTAAATCGGCGGCATTGCTACCGTAATCATAACCACCCCGTCCGGCTCTTTGACCGCCGGAAGCAGAAGATGTATTATCAAAAGGAACACCATCTACGACAAATAAAGCCTGATTAGATTGAGAGATAGATTTAATACCTCTTAACACCACATTGGTAGAGGCACCTAAAGCAGTGGGTTGTGTAATTTGCAAACCGGCAACTTTACCGGATAAGCCATCCACAAAGTTAGAATTACGAGTTTTGCTTACCTCATCGCCGCCTACTTCCTGGGCAGCATAAGGGAGTGCATTTCTACTCCGTCTAATACCCATTGCGGTTACTACTACTTCATCTAATTGAGAACTTTGACGTGCCAATGTAACGGCCACATCGGTTTCATTGCCTAATTTAACTTCTTTTGTTCCAAAATTTACGGCTGAAATGACAAGCACATCGCCTGCTTTGGCTTCAATTTTAAAATTACCCTGCGCATCGGCTGCCGTTGCGGCATTGCCTTTTTTAACGCGGACAGTAGCCCCATCAACAGGCTTTCCGTCACCATCCAAAATGCGTCCTTTTACCAAATGTGTCTGCGCAAACAGAGTTGACACACCCAACAAAAGCACCACAGCTAATGATAGCAATTTTCTCATGTGTTTCGTTTTAATTTTCTAAAATTTGTTAATGACTTGTTATACCCTCAAAAATGCCATTAAGCATTTGTTAAATTATAACAATGGTCAAATATAAGGACAGAATACATTCAAAAATGCTGCAAAGAGAGATTAGAATTTGATTAAAATATTTTTCTACATAGTAATCTGTTTTTCCAAAAAAGTAAATATTTTTTCAACAAATCATTCATTTTCAATTATTTATCAAATTAAATTTTTCAAATTAAATACAAATAAATATTGAAAAAATAAATACAAACATTGGTTTGTTTTCTTGTTTTTTTGAAAAGCGATTTTTCGTTTTTATACGCAATTATTTAAAATTACCTTTGCCGCATGATAGTATTAGACGGGAAAATTGCGGCACAGGCCGTAAAAGACAAACTGAAAGCGCAGGTTGCAAACTTTACAGCAAATGGGCATCGCCCTCCGAAACTGGCAGCAATTTTAGTAGGCAGCAATGGCGCCAGCGAAACTTATGTAGCTAGCAAGGTAAAAAATTGTGCAGAAACAGGCTTTGAATCGTTACTCATTCGTCTCGATGCATCAGTTGATGAAGCAACCTTATTACAAACCATTGAAAAGTTGAACCATGACCATACAGTAGATGGCATTTTGGTGCAATTACCTCTCCCCAAACATATTAGCGAACAAAAAGTAATTGAAACCATTCATCCTGCTAAAGATGTAGATGGTTTTCACCCGGTTAATGCAGGTAAGTTAGTACAGGGATTACCCGGTTTTATACCAGCCACCCCATATGGCATTATGCTGTTGTTAGAACATTTTCATATACAAACCAAAGGCAAACATGCAGTTGTGATGGGGCGCAGCAATATTGTAGGGCGCCCTATGAGTATTTTACTCAGCAGTAATATTCCTTATGGCAATTGCACTGTAACCATTGCCCATTCACAAACACAAAATTTGAAAGCCATTTGTTTGCAGGCCGATATTTTGGTAGCTGCACTTGGCAAACCCGAATTTGTTACTGCCGATATGGTAAAATCCGGTGCCATTGTAATTGATGTAGGTATTACCAGAGTGGAAGATGCTACTGCAAAAAAAGGTTTTCGTATTAAAGGCGATGTTGCCTTTAATGAAGTAGCACCTAAAACAACCGCCATTACACCGGTACCCGGGGGTGTTGGATTAATGACCATTGCAGGCTTATTAACCAATACCCTGCAAGCTTATTTAAACAATGTAACAGCATAAAAAAAAGTACTTATTCAAAAAATTATTATTTAATAAAGTAACTCAATTGCAACAAACAATGCAACAATTGCCGGTTATGGAAAGTTTTTATACCCTTCAGGGAGAAGGGTATTACCAGGGGCATGCCGCTTATTTTATTCGTTTGGGCGGTTGTGATGTGGGTTGTGTTTGGTGCGATGTAAAGGAAAGTTGGGATGCCGCCAAACATCCGCTATACACCATTGATGCCATTGTGCAAAAAGCAGTAGAAGAGGTAACCAAGCAGGCTGGCGCCGTACATAATGCGCTTTGTGTTGTAACCGGTGGTGAACCTTTATTACATCCTTTAGATGCACTAACTACTGCATTGCAAAATGTCGGTTTTGTAACCAATATTGAAACTTCAGGCTCATCGCCCCTAAGCGGCAACTGGAACTGGATATGCCTTTCACCCAAAAAATTCAAAGCACCCCTACCCGAAATTGTGTCTTTGGCCAGTGAGTTGAAAGTGGTGATTTTTAATCAGCATGATTTTAAATGGGCCGAAACCTATGCCCGGCAAACCAACCCCAATTGTAAACTATACCTACAGCCAGAATGGGATAAAGCTGCTACCGTTACACCCTTGATTATTGAATACATTCAACAACATCCCCAATGGGAACTTAGTCTGCAATTGCACAAATACATTCACGTTCCCTGATTTGAACAAGATAATTTCATAACATATCCGATCTTCCCTTTTCGTGAACAGAAAACCGCATCCGGATATCATATTGCACAATCTGTGTACGGTTTTTAGTATCTTTCATTTGCATAAAAAATACAAATATCCCAATGAAATTTTGCTTCCTCTATATTACCTGCCTACTTGCTGCTGAACTTCCTGCGCAAACATACCATCCTGCAAACAGCAGCCGTTCCATTCGTGAGGAATACAATAAAGCCATGCAATATTTAAACGATGGATATGTTAAAGATGCCATTCCTGTTTTACACAAAGTATTGGAAAAAGATTCTACCTTTTTAGATGCCTGGCTTTCATTGGCTGGTGTATATGGCGAATTAAAAAATTATCCATTGGCTATACAATACTATGAAAAAGTAAAAAATGCAGATAGTGTTTACTTTCTTCCCTACAATCTGCCCTACTCTATTAATTTAGCGGGTTTAGGCCGTTTTAATGATGCAGCCAATGCTATTGATGCATTTCTGGCCATTCCAGATTTAAATGAACGAAGCCGAAAAAGCGGCCTTTATCGGCAACAATGTTATGCATTTGCCATTCAATATGCAAAGGAACATCCAATGAATAACGTAACCGCCTTTGCCCCGAAGAATTTAGGCGACAGTGTTAACTCACCGCAATCAGAATATTACCCTACCTTAACCATTGATGACAGCCTGCTCATATTTACACGAAGAGGCGATGGCGTTTCTGAAAACTTTTATCAAAGCGTAATGCGCAATAAAAAATTTTCAAAAGCCGAATTAGTAAAAGGTGATATTAATATTGAACCTTACAAAGGCGCCATTACCGTTTCAGCAAATGGCGACTGGCTTATTTTTGCAGGTAATTTTAAAAATGGCTTTGGCAATTTTGATCTGTATATTTCTTACTGGACACCACAAGGCTGGAGTGAACCCGAGAACCTTGGCCCCAATGTAAACTCGGAATATTGGGATAGTTCACCGGCATTGAGTCCCGATAATCATATTTTATACTTCAGCAGTAATCGCCCCGGTGGTTATGGAGGAAGAGATTTGTACCAATGTATTCGCCAACCCAATGGACAATGGGGACCGGCTACCAACATGGGTCCGGCCATTAACTCTGCCGGTGATGATGCTTACCCATATATTCATGCCGATAATCAAACTTTTTACTATACCAGCGATGGTTTACCCGGCTATGGGGGTACCGATTTATTTATCATGCGTAAAGATAGTACCGGACACTGGGGCAAACCCAAAAATGCAGGCTACCCCATCAATACGATTGAAAACGAAGGAAGCATCACCATCAATTCGTTAGGCACCACCGGTTATTTTGCCAGCGACAGAAGCGATAGCCGTGGCGGATTGGATTTATATTCGTTCACCATTTCTCCTCATATTAAACCCTTAAAAACCCTGTTTGTAAAAGGTGCAGTATTAGATGCGGTTACGCAAAAAGGCATTCCCTGTTCTATTGAACTGATAGATAACCATAGCGGCAAACCGGCCATGCAAATAAAAGTGGATGAATTGGGCAAATACTTTGTACCGCTTCCGGTAGGCCGCAATTATACTTTCGTAGTGAACAGAAAAGGTTATTTACTGTACAGCGAATTGTTTAACATGCAACAACACCATGCAGATAGCACCTATCAAAAAAATATTTCATTGCAACCCATTACCAAAAATGCCGGCTTCACCTTCAAAAACATTCAGTTCAACATCAACTCTTACGAGTTGTTACCACAAGATGCCATTGAATTGAATAAAGTGATTGATTTTTTAAACGACAATCTATCGGTTGCCATTGAAGTGCAAGGGTATACCGACAATACCGGTAAAGAAACCGATAATATTACGCTTTCAACCTTACGAGCCAAGGCAGTTGCCAATTATTTGGCCATACATGGAATTGATTACAGAAGATTGTCGTACAAAGGTTATGGTTCAGCCAATCCTATTGCCGACAATACCACTGAAGCAGGCAGAATGAAAAACCGGAGAACCACATTTATTATTACCGGCATGTAATTATACTCAATCATTTAGTAAAAAGAAATTATATTAGTTATTCAAAACAATATTGCTTTTATGTTAGATGAACTGGTTTATGAAATTGCCTTAACACAGGTACAGGGCATTGGGGCTGTGCAGGGCAAACAATTGATAGAGCATTTTGGCAATGCACAACAGGTTTTCAAATCATCAAAAAAAGAATTGGCACATGTTGAAGGAATTGGCGAAATAAGAGCAAAAGCAATTAAAGGCTTTAAAGATTTTGAGCAGGCAAACCAGGAAATTGAATTTTGCCAAAAACACCATATTCAAATATTAACCTTGTGGAACCCTGCCTATCCGCAGCGTTTAATGCATTGCTATGATGCGCCATCTGTATTATTTTACAGAGGCAACGCCGATTTAAATCACAGCAAAGTCATTAGCATCATTGGTACCCGCCTGCATACCGAATACGGAAAAAATATAACAGAACAAATTGTGGCTGAACTGCAACCGTATCAGGTATTAATTACCAGTGGATTAGCATTTGGTATTGATAGTATTGCACATCGTGCAGCACTGCAACAGCAATTGCCCACCGTTGGTGTGCTGGCACATGGTTTAAGTTCAATCTATCCAAAACAACACAAATCATTGGCAAAAGAAATGTTGCAGCTGGGCGGTTTACTAACTGAGTTTGGCTGTACAGTAATTGCAGATAAACACAACTTTCCCAAACGAAACCGTATTGTTGCAGGCATGAGTGATGCCACTATTGTTATAGAAACTGCAACTAAAGGCGGCAGTATGATCACCGCGGAACTGGCCTACACTTACAATCGGGATGTATTTGCAGTACCGGGAAAAATAACTGATAATAAAAGCAGTGGCTGCCTAAAATTAATTCAACAAAACAAAGCCATTATTTTTACAAGTGCCGCACAATTGCTGGATGAATTGGGTTGGCAAACCAAAAAAATAAAAGCACCCGCACAAAGAAGTTTATTTATTGATTTAACGGAGGAAGAAAAAATTTTAGTAAGCCTTCTACAGCAAAAAGATACGCTACCCATTGATGCGTTATACCTGCATAGTGGCTTAAGCAGTAGCAGTGTTGCAGCAGCCATACTCAATTTAGAATTACAAAATGTCATTACAGCATTACCGGGGAAAATGTATCGTTTAAATTAATCATACCATACTCTCCTATATTTTTATCCATTCAAATTTGTATCGTAATAGCATGGTACCCTATCTTTGCACATGGCAACACAAAAAAACTCCGGCAATTCCGTCCCGGCTTCCCGCCTGTTTGGCGAAGGTTTAACTTTCGATGATGTTTTATTAATGCCTGCATACAGCCAGGTACTACCTCGTGAAGTTGATATTTCCAGTCATTTAACCAAAGAAATTATACTCAATGTACCTATGCTTTCCGCAGCAATGGATACAGTTACAGAAGCTAATTTAGCTATTGCACTGGCTCGTGAAGGCGGATTGGGCATTCTACACAAAAACATGAGTATAGAAAAGCAGGCTGAACAGGTACGCAAGGTAAAACGCAGTGAAAGCGGGATGATTATTGACCCGGTTACATTGCTGGTAGATGCCACCATTGGCGATGCCTTAAAGCTAATGAAAGAAAATAAAATTGGAGGTATTCCTATCGTAAATAATCAGCAAAAATTAGTGGGTATATTAACGAACCGTGATTTGCGTTTTGAAAAAGACAACACCAGAAAGGTTGCAGAAGTAATGACCAAAGAAAATCTGATTACCGCACCGGAAGGAACCGATCTAAAAAAAGCTGCTACTATTTTACGCAACTATAAAATTGAAAAATTACCCGTTGTAAACAAACTGGGGAAATTAGTTGGCTTAATTACGTACCGCGATATATTGCAATTAACCAATAACCCCAATGCAGTGAAAGACGGCTATGGCAGATTGCTGGTTGGGGCCGCTTTAGGCATTACCAAAGATGTATTGGAACGTGCAGAGGCATTAATACTGGTGGGCGTTGACGTAGTTACATTAGACAGTGCACATGGACATAGCAAAGGTGTAATTGAAGCGTTAAAAAGTCTTCGTAAAAATTTTAAACATTTACAAATTATTGCAGGCAATGTTGGTACCGCCGAAGGTGCCGAAGCATTAGCCGATGCCGGCGCCGATTGTGTAAAAGTAGGAATTGGGCCCGGCTCTATTTGCACAACAAGAATTGTAGCCGGAGCAGGTGTGCCACAATTAACCGCCATTATGGAAGTAAGCCGGGCACTAAAAGCAAAGGGTATACCGTGTATTGCCGATGGAGGCATTCGTTATACCGGCGATATGGTAAAAGCACTGGCTGCCGGTGCCAATACAGTGATGATGGGCAGTGTATTTGCAGGTGTGGAAGAAAGCCCTGGCGATACCATTATATACGAAGGCCGTAAATTTAAAGAATACCGAGGTATGGGCAGTCTTGCTGCCATGAGCCAGGGCAGCGGCGACCGCTATTTTCAGGATGTGGAAGATGATATTAAAAAATTTGTTCCCGAAGGCATTGAAGGGAGAGTGGCTTATAAAGGCAATCTAAGTGAAATTGTTTACCAGTTTGTAGGTGGTTTAAGAGCAGGAATGGGTTATTGCGGCGCAGCCAATATTAAGGCCTTACAAAATGCCACTTTCATCAAAATTACCAATGCCGGTATGAAGGAAAGCCATGCACACGATATTGATATTACCAAGGAAGCACCCAACTATAGCAGAAAATAATTGTATGTACCCGGCTAATGGTACTACTATAATGCTTCTGTTGCGTCGCACACTTGTACTGCAACAATACAACGCATCAAAGCCTCTTTAAAAAAGGGGCTTTCTTATTTAAAATATTTTTTGTTAGTTTTCATGAACACCTGTCTGGTCATCTAATTTCAGCTTCATTACAACGGCAATGTTATAGGCTCTTTGCTTGGCTAATTCGGCTTTCTCACCTTCAAACAAACTATCTGTAACTGAAAAAAATAAATCAAGCCAACGTTTAAAATGTTTGTTTTCAATCATTTTTTTTTGATGAATTTTTCTATGCTTTTGCAATGGGTTTCCTAAATAACCACCGGTATAAAACAAAGCATTTTCCCAAAATAAATATTGGCGTTCCAAATGTTTCTGCCATTGTGCTTCCAATAAAGCAGCAAAATAGGGCCACAACAGGGCATCCTTTTTTACTGCTGCATAAAAAGTATTGACCAGCAGTTCAATATCATTTCTATTTTCAATATCTTTTTTCATGAAAAAATATCAGTAACAATACAATTAATGATTTGTTTTGCTATTCAAAATTTCGGTGCATATTTTCCCGGCAACTTCCATTTTATAAATCCTTTCGCTTAAATTTTCTTAAAGAAAAACCAATCGGCAATACTATCCACAAAAGCATCACCAGTAAAGTGGATATAATACCTGTTGTAGTTCCAAAAAAATTCTGAAAAATAGCACCGGTGTAACCCATTAGCGCCGAAATATCCATTTTGAGAAGAATTAATATTCTGCCCATATCCACCGGATTCAAAGCGCTTAAAACCAACATTAAGTTTTCTAAAGGATAATCGGAAAATTGAAATAAAATAAATAAAATCAACCCATCAAATAATAAAGAGAAATACAACCACAATAATACTGCAATACCAATACCCTTGGCTTTATCGCGGGTATGCACCGCAGCCAATAAAGCAATGGCCACAAATATGGTAGTTAACAATAAACCCACCCCTACCAATATTAAACCGGTAGCAGTAAAAGAGTAAAGTAAAACCGGTATACCAATACCTATAAAAAATGCAAGTGTTAATGCCAGTGCTATACCACTGAATAAACTTAACCAGATATGTTTTCGTTGTAATGGCTGACTAACCAATAACTCTACAAATTCAGCACTATTGTAAATATAAATGGTTGAGAAAATAATACACACCAACGGTACCACTATTAATACAATATTCAATAAACTCAACAAGCCTTTGGTTGTATTGTCTTCTAAATTAAAAACACTCATACCAATAGCCAGTAAAAAAATAGTATAAGCAATCACTATTTTATTACGCAGAATATCTGCAATAACATATTTTATAATTTTTATCATGGTTAAATGGTTCTTTCAATCATTAAATATTCCTTATTTATTTTTCATAATAAAAGCAATGGCTCTTGACAATTTTGTTTCACCAGTATCTTTTTGTAGATTTTGCAAAGATTTGTGAAACAACAAGTTCCCATCCTGCATGTAAATAACCTGTGTAACCAAATCATCCAACTCACTTAAAATATGAGAAGTAATGATGATTAATTTGCCGCGCTCTTTTTCTTTTACAATTTTTTCTTTCAATATTTCAGAAGCTATGGGGTCTAAACCGGCAGTAGGCTCATCCAGAATTAACACATCCGGATTAAATAAAAAAGCCAGTGCAGCACTAACCCTTTGTGTGGTTCCCCCTGAAAGGGTACGCATCCGTTTCTCCATGATGCCAGGTAATCCAAATGAGTGTAACAGTTCTTCATCTAATGGCTCGTGCTGTTCTGCTTTACGTATATCTTTCATCATGGTAAATACATGTCGGATGGTCATATTTTCCGGATATCGACCAATTTGCGGCATATAGCCAATATGTCTGCGGTATTGCCAATTGTGTAAAATGTTTAGTCCGTTAAATGTTATAAAACCACTATCAGGAACTACCATACCCAATATGCTTTTTACTAAAGTAGTTTTACCACTGCCATTTGGGCCAATTAATGCAATGCATTCGCCTTTATTACAGTTTACCGATACATTGCTTAATACCGTAAGCCTGCCGAATTTTTTAGTAACATTGGTTGCAATAATCATAATCGTAAAGGTTTCATATATGGAAATTTGTCCACTAAATTTTCAGGCGTTAAACTGGGTAAAATTTTCTCTGTTTTATCGAAAAGTGTGGCCATAAAACTTCTAAACAAAATCATTGCCGTAGGATTTTCAGCAACAATCATTGAAAACATACTTACCGGATGATAGGGAACATCGCCAACACCATCTTTATTCAAATCGTACCCTTCATATTTATCCCAATAATTTTTGTTAAAAGTATTTTCAACCAACGAGCCATTGGTAGCAATGTCGAAACTGTTGGCTAAAAAATTATTATGCTTAATGGTATTTTGAATACTGTTAGCCTGAATTTTAACAGCCCATCCATTTTTTATGAATGTATTTTTTTCAACCAACACACGGGTGGCACCTTCAAAAAAAATAGCAGTGGTATTCCTTAGAAAAGTGTTTCCGGAAATATGGCTATCGGTAATTTCTTTTAAAAAAATACCATAACAGCCATCGCCCCAATTATCTTCAAATACATTATTAAACATCTTAACACCATGTGTAAACATTACAGAAACACCGGCACTATTATTTTGAAATATATTGGCGATATAGGCATCATTGTGCGAAAACATAAAATGCAACCCGTATCTCGAATTTTTGATTGACCGATTTTTCCAAATCAGCGAATTGGTTACAAACTCAAAATAAATACCATCACGATGGCCGGTTACCGCATTACCAATAATGCTTAAGCTGTCACATTTCCAGCAATGAATACCGTTGCCACTTTGCTGATCGGTTTTAGCATAAGCAGTTAAACGATTATTTTTTATGGTACAATTAGTAGCACCCTGTAAATAAATCCCAAAAAAAGTATCTTCTAATACATTGTTTTCAATATTAATATTTTTTACATCGTAAATTTTAATACCTGCAATATCAATAAGGCTGGATGTGCCGGAGTGTATTAATTTAAATCCTTTTATGGTTACCCCATTAGCCCTTACTGAAATCATCTGGTATGTATGTTCTCCATCAATAACCGGATAATTTTTGCCCAATAAAACAAGCGACTTTTCGATAATAATATTTTTTTCTTTATAAATACCCGGAGCCACCCAAACAGTATCGCCATTTTTTGCTGCGGTTACAGCCTGTTGTATACTAACATATGCATGGCCCTTGCCAACATAAATGATTGCAGCATGAATGGGGATACAATACACACACCACATGAAGCCTATGCACAATAAAAAAGATTTCATGTTTTATAAAATATTACAAAAAAATTCAGGTAACATGCTTTGGCCTTTCTATATTTCAAGGTTTGGGAATAGCTATCATTTCATTCCATTCCATTACAGTACCTGTATATTTTTCAAGGGCCTGTTTAGCATCAGCAACATTGTTGAAGGCAGCAATATCCCCATTCATGGGGCTATGCAATTGATCACTTTTAATTAAAACAGTATTTTCAGCAGGAATGAGTTGATGGCCATTTTCAAAATTTACAAAATAAATTTTCCCATTTTCGGTTTCGGCGGTATGATCATGTATAAAAGTAACAATACAATGCACATCATCAAACTTATATATCTTTCCTTTTCGGGTAATTAATTCAGCACCAAAGCGATTATCGCTGTAGGGCATTTTACAATAACTGCACATATCCGTTCCAACAACTAATGGAGTAGGTTTTGTATTGCAAGAAAAAAATAAAAAAGCCATTGTAGCAACCATAGTGGTAGCGGGCTGACGAAGAGTTTTAGCTATTTTTTTTACATCCATCCATTCTTTAATATTAACACCCAACAACAATAAACCCACGCCTACAAAAAGCCATCCGCCCAAGTCGGGAATTGAATACGCACCAAAATTCAGCAACTGTTTAAACCCAATGAATGGTGGTTGATAAGCCATACCCGGCACAATAATCGGCGCTTCCGGATTGAGGTTGTGGCCATAATTGTATTCCCATCTCCAAAAATCAAACATCGCAACAATGCCAAATAATACAAATAAAACAATCAATGTTTGCACCATCCATCTTTTTCCAAAAAAAGCAGCAATAAAAAACAAAACAGCAAAACCAACTATAATACCCGGCAGCATAGAAAATTCAAAAAAATCTTCAGTCCGTAAATGTTTCATTCCAATATAATGGTTTAAACCATTAATGATATCAAGATTACCGCCCAAATGATTGGGATAAATAAACATACTTAATCCTTCCGGATATTGTGGTGCCGATAAATCGATACGCCACATGGGCACTTTTACTATGATTAATAATGCAATACCGCCTATTGTCAGAAGAATACGACTAATTTTTGAGATATGGAAATGATTGGCCATGATAAAAAATTTAAAGAAATAAACTACCGGAATCGTGATATATTCCGGTAGTTGGCTTTAGAATAGGGGTGAGATTATTTATCGAGCAAAGGGGGTGCCGTTGCAGCATCAGGAATATTTTTACCTGTGCTAAAAGTAAGCGACACGTTGCTATTTGCAGGAGAAACTCTTACATAACCCTGCATTTCCTGATGCAGTGCGCTGCAAAAATCGGTGCAATAAAATGGATATATACCGGGTTTTTCAGGACTCCATTTATAGGTTTGTGTTTCACCGGGCATAACCAGTAATTCAGCATTATTAGGCACACCTTTAATGGCAAAACCATGCGGTAGATCCCAATCCTGCTCCAGGTTGGTAACATGCCAGTATACCTCATCTCCCACTTTTATACCTTCAATATTATCGGGTGAAAAATGTGAACGAATTTGCGTGATATAAATATCTACACGCTTGCCATTACGCACCACTTTTGAATCAGCTTCACCTTTTGTTACATAAGGATTTTGATTTTTATTGATATCGAAATATTTTACTGATTTATCTCTGATGAGTGAAGCGGCTACCGCTTGTGCATAGTGTGGCTCACCAACGGTAGGAAAATCGAGTAGTAATTTCATTTTATCTCCACTAATATCAAACAACTGCGCTGCCTGTGCCAGTTCGGGACCTGTTGGCAAATACCTGTCTTTAGTAATTTTATTATATACAATTACATATTTACCATTTGGTTTTTTGGTATCCCCACCTGGAATACATAAGTGGCCGGGTGAGTAATAAGTAGGTTCTCTGTCAATTACTTTTAAATCTTTAATATTCCATTTTACAATTTCTGAAGAAACAAACATGGTGGTAATAGCATTACCTCTTCCATCAAACTCTGTGTGCAATGGGCCTAAACCTGGTTTTTTAACTTCACCATACAATGCAGCTTCATATTCAATTACCGGAATGCCATCATAATCACCAATAAATTTTTTATTGGTAATAGCTTGTTGAATTTTATCGAAACTAAATACCGGAATTAATGCGGCTAATTTGCCACTACCAACAATATATTCACCTGAAGGGTCTACATCACACCCGTGTGGCGATTTAGGACAGGGAATAAAATAACAAACATCTTTCAAATCTTTAGCATCTAACACCAGTACTTGTTTTTCAATAGTAGAAGTGGCCATGTGTTTGTTTTCATCATACACATTGTGTGCATATTGAACTGCTTCTGTTTTGCCTTTACCTTGTTTGGCATATTCTTCTAATTTTTTCCAGTTTACTGCCAAAATAAAATCTTTATCGCGTTGTGATGCATTCACTTCTAATAGTGTATTGGCTTGCTCGGTATTATAGCAGGAGAAGAAAAACCAGTCGTGCGATTTATTTTTTCCGGCATGACTCAAATCAAAATCAACCGGAGGTACCTGCAATTGAAATGCCAGATTCATATTGCCGGAATTTTTATCTACACTAATAAAACTAATGGATGCTTTAAAATTTTTGCGGTATGAATTAATGGGCACATCTCCATTATCATTATCCATCGGTACTGCAAAGCGGGTACCTGCTACCACATACTCGGTATTTTCTGTAATAAACGGTGAGGAGTGGTTACCTGCACTATTGGGCAATTCCAAAATTTCAGCAGTTTTGAATGTAGTTAAATCAACTCTTGCTACACGAGGGGTATTATTGGCATTGGCAAAAATCCAGCGACCATCTATTTCGCCATTGGTTTGCGATAATTCCAAATGGTGCTGATCATCCCAAGGTACAAAACCATGCGATGTATTGAGCATGGGTTTGGTTTCTTCACTATAACCATATCCGTTTTCAGGAAAAACAGAAAAAATGGGTACAATTTTCAGTAAGCGGCCCGAAGGTAATCCGTAAACGCTTAACTGGCCATTGAAACCACCGGATACAAAGTTGTAAAACTCATCGTATTTTCCCGGTGCTACATATACACTTTGTGCAGCATCGCCACTTACGGCATCACTGGTATTTTTGGGTTTGCATGAAAAAAGACCGCCCATTACAAGCAGAGATATCCATGCATAGTTAAAAAAGTTATTCTTTTTCATATTTGTTAAATTTTATAAATGAAAATTGGGTTATTTTACACCATCATTTTTACGCATAAACTCATACACTTCTCTGGCTTCCTGATCAGTTAAATGTTGGTTAGGCATACGTACCAGACAAATTTCAAGCATGGCTTGTGCTTTGGGATCTTTTGTTAGCATATCATCTGTATTGGTAACAAAATTCATAATCCACTCCGGTGTATGGCGTTGTGTAACACCTTTCCAACCGGGACCAACTAACTTTTCACCGGTTAGTTTATGGCAGGCACTGCATTTAACGGTGTACACTTTATTGCCTGCTTCTGCCATCGCTGCATCAAGCGTAGAACTCACCTCCACATGGGTGAATTTGCCCTCTCCCCTGTTGGGATCGTAAGATGGATTGTTACTTGAAGCCGTTTCTGAAGTGGCAGCACTGCCGGAAGTATTTGCAGTTGTTTCATTTTTTTCGCCTGAATTGCTGCAGGCAACCATCAATAATCCAAAAATGCTTAAAATAATCAGCTTTTTCATGTTAATTTTAAATTTAAATTGTATTGTTTAGTTAAGTGTTGAAAGAACGGGATGTAACAAACTTTTTATTTTTTTTCATTGTTGTCCGACTAAAATTGTAAAATAATGGTCCAAACCCTTTACAGAAACATATTTCAGCCGATTTCAAAAGATGGGGTACTACCTCCAATTTTGAAACAATCATTTTTTAGCCTGTAATCATTTACAACAAAGGATTACAGCGATTTTTTAGTTAAGTTTTGTCGGACAATAATGATTTTTTTCAACACAAGATTACAAAGCGTGATGGCACCGTTTTATGCGTAGAATCATATTGCATTTATCAACCCGAATTGCAGGAAAAATGATAATTGCAGATTTTTATTAAAACCCTTTGTACATCAATATTTCAGCAGATGCTTCGATTGAACAATTCAAAAAAACATGACGAAAATCATGTGCCCAACTGCTTAATATCATATTTAGGGCACAGTGTGGCATCTAAATTTATACTTCACCAGAATCAACATACCATGATAGATGCAGACTTATTACTTTCTTTTGGGGCTACCTACAAAAAAACAGCAGCTAATGAAGTGATTTTCCGTGAAGGAGATGAATGTCATTTTTATTATCAATTAGTTGAAGGTTCTGTAAGATGGATCAATATCAATGAGGAAGGAAAAGAATTTATTCAGGATATGATTGAACCCGGCGAACCCATTGGTGAACTGTCGTTATTTGATGAGGGACCATACGCTGCCACTGCAGTTTCGAATAAAGAAAGTATTATTTTAAGATTACAAAAACATCATTTTCACCAATTAATAAAAGAAGAACCGGAAATTCATTTTATGTTTTCGAAATTATTAGCCAAAAGATTAAGATTTAAATTCTTAATGTCGAAAGAACTGGCGAATAACAAACCAGAAGAAAAAATATGCAGCCTGTTAACTTACTTCAAAAACAATAAAAAATTTTTTTGCCCCAAATGCAATATGGTACAACTAACCCGCCAGCAAATAGCCGATATGACAGGCCTTCGCGTAGAAACGGTTATCAGAAGTATTCGCCAATTACAGGATAAAGGAAAATTGGCCATAGCAAAAGGAAAAGTATATTTCTGATAATGTGCCTGTAAACAAACATTTTATTTACAACAATCATGAATGTTTAAAATATTTTATACTTTGGCATGATTGAAATCATATCGGCACACAAAATGCTGTTTTTACTTTGCAACGCTATGAAAGATGCCACACAAAAATGGATATCCGTTAGTTTGTTCAACTTATTGATTGTAGCCATCATCGGCGTAACGCTTCGGTATAAGATTGCTTACGCACTGCCTGTTGTAAATCAAAAATATTTATTACATGCCCACTCGCATTTTGCATTTACAGGCTGGGTTAGTATGGCATTAATGACGTTATTGGTGCAATATTTAGCCCATCATCAAAACCCGCATGCTTTTAAAAAATACAAACCGGTTTTATGGGCTAATTTAATGGCTGCTTATGGCATGTTGTTTACTTTCCCTTTTGAAGGGTATGCTGCAGCTTCTATCACTTTCTCTACCCTTTCTATTATAGTAAGTTATGTTTTTGCAGTTTTATATTGGAAGGATGTAAAAAAAATTCAGTGGTATAGTACCACACACGCCTATTTTAAAGCTGCGGTTTTATTCAATGCACTTTCTTCTATTGGTGTTTTTGCCTTAGCCTATATGATGGCTACCCAACATATTGAACAGAACAATTATTTGGCTTCTGTATATTTTTTTCTCCACTTTCAATATAATGGATGGTTTTTATTTGCCTGTTTGGGTTTATGGAATCATTTATTAGAGCAAAGTGGCATGAATACAGAAAAATTAAAATGGTTATTTTATCTTTTTGCGGGTTCCTGTGTACCAGATTATTTTCTGTCAGCACCATGGATACCCATTCCAACCATCGTTTATTGGCTGGTGGTAGCCGCTGCATTTGCCCAGGTAATTGCCTGGATAATGATGCTACAAATTATACTGCAAAACAAAAAACAACTCTTAACACAGATGCCACAGTTTACAAAAATTGTATTATTTCTGGTAGCCATTGCATTTAGCATAAAGTTGTTGTTGCAATTAGGTTCAGCCATTCCTGCATTAAGCACTTTAACTTATGGCTTTAGGCCAATTGTTATTGGCTATTTGCATTTGGTTTTGTTGGGGGTAATTTCCTTGTACATTATTGCGCATTGTTTGGTTTCAGAAATAATCATACTCACTCCGAGTATCAAAAAAGGTATGATTGTATTTATTGCCGGTATTTTACTCAATGAATTGCTATTGATGATAGAAGGAATTGCAGATTTATCTTACCACGCTGTTCCATATACGAATGAAGCATTGCTTTTTGCTGCGCTGGTATTAATGGCCGGAATTTTTGGGTTAAATTTTAAAAACAAACGTACATACTGACTTTAATCATAGTTTGTACTTTCTTACCATTGTAGCTTTGCAAAAAAAGCTATGGAAAACATTTTGTCAGAACCACTTTTTTCCATTGTAGCACAATCGCCGGCAACAGGTGCAGTACTGGAAAAATTTCATGTTGACTATTGTCATCTGAGCAAAAAAACATTGGCCGAGGTTTGTGCTATCCAACAAATACCTGCTTCCGTAATAGCAAATGCTATTCAAAAAGTATTGGCATTCAAGCCAAATAACAACAGCAGCGATTTGAGCCAGCTTTCATTAACAGAACTCATCAATTATATTCTCAATAATTACCACGCCTATTTAAAAATGCAGTTACCCGTGTTATTGGGGCAATTAGAAAAAGTAGCCAATAAACATGGTGAAAAATTTCCATTTTTATTAGATGTGTTTTTCTTTTTTGAGATGTGGAAAGATGAAATTTCTGCACATTTAATTTATGAAGAATCAAAGCTTTTTCCGGCCATTACAGCTTTGGAAAAAAAACAACCAACAGACAATCAGGAAAATACCATGTCAGAATTAGATAAATTATTGCGCATCTTAGAAAAAGAACATGACCATTCTGATGATTTAATGGAAAAAATAAAAACGCTTACGCAAAATTTTACTACACCTCCGCAAGCCTGTAAAACTTTTCAGCTCAGTTTCATCGCATTAAAAGATTTGTATCAAAATTTAGGGGAGCACCTGCAAATTGAAAACAACCTGTTGATTCCTAAAGCAAAAAAACTTGCATTACTCTGACGCACGAACCACAACTAAAAATAATGACCACTTAACTTAAAAAAACAGGCACTTTCAAAAAAAAACCGAACTTTCGAGCGAAAAAATATATTTTGTTTGAAAAAGAGTCAACTGTTTTTTTTAAGTATGGCAAGTGGCCTGCTGTTGGTAGCATCCTGGCCGGTATCGCCCTTCACCTTTTGTATATTTTTTGCGTTTGTGCCTTTGCTTTGGATAGCAGCTTCTACTACTAAAATCCGTAGTTTTATAGGTTATGCATTTTTGAGCCTGTTGATATGGAATGTGGGTACCACCTGGTGGATTTGGAACTCAACCGATGTGGGCAGTATTGCTGCCATAATAGCGAATACTATATTAATGTGCATTCCTTTATGGGGCTATTTTAAACTGCGCAAAAAAACCACTCCATTCTATAGCGGTGTTGCATTGATTGTATACTGGATGCTGTTTGAGTGGATACATTTAAACTGGCAACTCAGCTGGCCCTGGTTAACGCTCGGCAATGTGTTTGCTACCCATCCCAATTGGGTGCAATGGTATTCAGTTACCGGCGTTAGCGGTGGAACATTATGGATTCTATTGGTCAATATTTTGTTGTTTCAACTGTTACAAATACACCAAACCAGTCAACGCATTTCTAAACCATTAGCAGGCATTTTTTTGGTCACTTTGCTGTTACCGCTTATGATTGGATACCTATCTATCCCCACCATAAAAGCAGCTAATATGAGTACTAATGTGGTAATTGTGCAACCCAATATTGACCCCTACCAAAAATTTGAAAGTTTTTCCACACAAACACAAATAGAACGTTTAATTCACTTATCCGATTCGGCCATTAACCCACAAACCGTATTGGTTATTTGGCCCGAAACAGCTTTGCCCGAACCGGTTATTCAACAAGAACTCAATAATAGTGCTATTTACCAACCTGTATTTCAGTTTGTACAACAACATCCTAATCTTACCCTTTTAACCGGGTTAGAAAGCTATGTTTTGTATGGGAATGAAAAAGTAACACCTACTGCACACGCCATGCCCAATGGACAATACTATGATGCCTATAACAGTGCTGTTGCCATCAATGTAGGCCACCCCAATCAGTTTTATAACAAAAGCAAATTGGTGCCGGGTGTAGAATCATTGCCTACCTTTTTAAATTTTATGGGGCCTGTTTTTGAAAAATTTGGAGGAACTACCGGAGGTTATGGCCGTGATACGGCTGCCGTGGTTTTTTCAGAAACCAACAATCCCTACAAAATGGCACCTATTATTTGTTATGAAAGTATATATGGTGCTTATGTGGCAGAATATGTAAAAAAAGGCGCCAATTTATTAACTATTATCACCAATGATGGTTGGTGGGGCAATACACCCGGTCATTTACAGCATTTAGCCTATGCCCGTTTAAGAGCTATAGAAACCAGAAAATTTGTAGCCCGTAGTGCCAATACCGGAATTAGTGCAGTGATTGACCCATCGGGCAAAATTTTAACCCGAACAGATTACAACAAAGCTGCGGTAATTAAATTCAATATTCCTATTCCTGCTGCATCCGGTAGTACCTTGTATGTAAAATGGGGCGATTGGTTATACAAACTGGCGGCATTTGCAGCGTTATTGGTAATTTTATATCAATTGTTCAAATGGTGGCAATTGAAGATAAAAAGGTAATTGTATGATGGAAAGATATTGCAACTACAAAAACGGTAAACTGGCCTATCACAAAGTTGGGGCCGGACCTGTGGTACTCTTAATACATGGATTTGGAGAAGATGCATCTATTTGGAATGCACAAGTTGCTTTTTTAAAAAATAATTTTACTGTAATTACACCATCTATTCCCGGAACGGGCAATGCCGATATGTTACAACCGCAAACAGGAAAAGATGCTGTTGAAATGGAAGATTATGCGCAGGCCATCAAAAAAATAATTGAGGAAGAAAACATCACCCATTTTGTAATGTTGGGGCATAGTTTAGGGGGCTATATTACATTAGCATTTGCTGCATTGTATCCGGAACAGTTAAAAGGTTTTGGACTCATTCATTCAACCGCATTTGCAGACAATGCCGAAAAAAAAGAAACCCGTTTAAAAGGCATCCAGGTAATGGAAGAATATGGTGCCTATGCTTTTATCAAAACTACCATCCCTAATTTATTTGCCGCACGTTTTAAGGCAGCACATCCCGAAAAAATAGATCTGTTAATAGAACGGGCAAAAAACAGCAATACACAGGCATGTCAGCAATATTATGAAGCTATGCGTTTGCGGCCAGACAGAACCAATGTCTTAAAAAACGCAGGTTGCCCGGTTTTGTTTATTATGGGTACAGAAGATAAAGCTGCACCTATGGAAGATGTATTACAACAATCACATTTGCCCAACTGTTCTTATGTGTATATTCTTCCTGAAACAGGCCACATAGGTATGTGGGAGGAAACAGAAAAAGTAAATCAGCATATCAACAGTTTTTTAATGTCTGTATATAACAATCCTGCCGAAGCATGAGAAGCAGTGAATAGAGCATAAAACTTTATACCACTTGAAAAAGATTTTATTGATAATTATAATATTGATGGCAGTTGCACATCTGGCACGGGCCAGGCATGTAGCCGGTGGTGAATTATTTTATAAATATTTAGGTCCTGGTACAACACCCGGCACCAATAGCTATCAGGTTACTTTGCGTTTATTTAGAGACTGTGCTTCAACGGGGCCATTATTGCAATCTGAAAATGTGATAGTAGGATTTTATGATGGAACCACATTGGTAAAATCATTGGGCCTGCCATTAACCGGCGGCATCACAACCATTCAGTTAAATACAGCTAATTTTCCCTGTCTGGTGGGCAATGTAAGCGTGTGTTATCAAATTGCATTATATACCAACACAATTGATTTACCGATTAATGCCAACGGTTATACACTTTCCAGAATGGGTTGCTGCCGTATTGATAATATCTCAAACCTTACCAATAACAATGTAGGTAGCGATTATGTAACTTTTTTGCCAGGCACCAATACCCTGCCCGTTGGCCACAATAGCAGCCCTGAATACAAAATAAAAGATACAACATTGGTTTGCGCCAACAAAAAATTCAATTTGGATTTTAGTGCCGTGGACCCCGATAATGATTCGTTAAGTTACTCTTTTTGCGATGCTTATTCGGCACCCAATACCGGGCAAAATCAGGCACCATCGCAATTTTTAACCTTAACGCCTGTACCTTATGGTGGCGGTTATAGTGGCACTATGCCATTGGGCAATCAGGTAACCATTGACCCTGTTACCGGCATTATTAGTGGTATTGCACCTCCGGCCGGGCAATATGTAGTGAATGTTTGCATTGCTGAATTCAGGAATGGTCAACAAATTGGGTATCATAGAAAAGATTTTATTTTAAAAGTACAATCCTGCGATATTATTGAAGCCGACTTACCTTCCAGCATTGTAAATTGCAAAGATTATACTGTTTATTTCGAGAACCAGTCCACGTCTTCTTCCATACTTTCCTATAAATGGACGGTTGGAGACCCTGCCAATCCTTCCTTCTCGGCCAACACACCTACCCTGCAATATACCTATCCGTATTCCGGCCGTTTTGTTGCACATTTAACGGTTACCGGACCTAATGATTGTGTAGGTACCGACAGTACTATTGTAATGGTATATCCGGGATATAAAGCTGATTTTAGTGTACAGGGCGATTGTTATTTAAGGCCATTTCAATTTACTGATAAGAGTACGGCAAAATACGGTACCGTTAGTAAATGGCAATGGAATTTTGGTGATCCCAATTCAAATGCTGCCAGTTCTAAACAACAAAACCCATCGTACACCTATTCTGCCCCAGGTACCGTAAATGTTACACTTATTTCGCAAAGCGATAAAGGTTGTATTGACACTGCCAAACAATCAGTAATTATATATAGTAATCCACCATTGCAGTTACCTTTTCGCGATACGTTGATTTGCAGTATTGATACCCTTCAACTACAATCCGCCAGCATTGGCGCTTATAGTTGGGTACCTAATTATAATATCATTAATCCCAATACACCCAATCCTTTTGTTTATCCCAAAATTACTACTACTTATCAGGTAACGGTAAACAACAATGGTTGTGTGAGTAAAGACAGTATTCGCGTTCGAGTATTAGATTCTATTTCCGTAAAAGTAGTGCCCGATACAACGGTTTGTTTAAATGATACGTTTCGGTTATATCCGGTAAGTGAAGCGTTGGGCTATGAATGGTTTCCCGCTACAGGAATAGATAACCCAAAATTAAAAAACCCGTTATTTCAACCCACTACTTCTACCAACTATCGGCTCATCGCTCATTTAGGTAAATGCAGGGATACTGCTTATACACGTATTATTACCGACCCTTATCCCAAAGCCAATGCCGGGCCTGATGTAGGTATTTGTTTTGGAGGACGAACACAGTTGAATGCAACTACCAATGCCTCCGCATTTGAATGGACGCCCAATAAAAATATACTATACAGCAATACCTTACAACCCATTGTTGCACCGGGCAATACTACCCCTTACACACTCACCGTTCGTTATGATACCGGCTGTATTAAACCGGTTACCGATACTATTTTAGTTACAGTGTATACTCCGGTTAAAGTAAATGCCGGCAATGATACGGCAGTAGTAGTAAACCAGCCTTTGCAATTAATGGCTACCAGTAATTATGATAGTGATAGTACCGGCATTATAGTACAATATGCCTGGATTCCGACCAGCTATTTAAGTAATCCTAACATTCCCAACCCTATTGCAACCTTTAACGGAATTACAGATTCTATTCAATATACCGTAATGGCAACCACCAGTGCAAGATGCACCGGTGCTGATAAACTTTGGGTTCGAGTTTTTAGAACCGGCCCCGATATTTTTATACCAACTGCTTTTACCCCCAACCATGATAATAAAAATGATATACTGAAACCCATTCCCGTTGGTATAACCGATTTACGATATTTTAGCATTTATAATAGATGGGGGCAACTTATTTTTACCACAAATCAAATTGGGGAAGGTTGGGATGGCACTTATAATGGCAGCATGCAGCCGGCAGGTACGTATGTTTATACCGCAGAGGGAATAGATTTTACAGGTAAAAAAATTTATAAAAAGGGAACAGTGGTACTCATCAGATAAGCAGCATTATCAAATGCAAATACATCTTTGTACATATAAAAAACCAATATCCGCTTGAAAAATAAAATACTGATTCTATTCACCTAATTGTTGATGCAGAAGTTGATATGCTGAAATATTTATTCATAAGTTTTTTATTACTCTTTCTGGTTCAAAATGCAAATGCCGTGCATATTGCAGCAGGTGAATTAAGCTATTTATACCAGGGTGCTGGCTCCTCACCCAACACGGCTAAATATTTAATTACCATGCGTTTGTTCAGAGAGTGCAATGCTCCCGCAAATTCAGCACCCTTGAATGAAGAAAATGTAACGGTTGGCATTTATGATAAAGCAACTGCCACCTATATTACCTCTATCAAACTGGCACAGCAATTTGCTGGCAATCCACCCACAATTCAAAACACACAAGGCATCAATCCCTGCTTAACCGGTAATCCGGTGGCTTGTTATCAGGTAGGTACTTATAGCAGCACCATAGAATTACCAATTAATACAGGAGGCTATACCCTTTCATGGGTTCGTTATTCAAGAGCAGTGGTTCAAAATGTAGCAGGCAGCAGTGTTGGCGCTACCTTTACTGCCGAAATTCCCGGCACACAGCAATTACCTGTAGGCACCAACAGCAGCCCTGTTTTTACCATTAGTGATACGACCATTGTATGTAAAAACACAGGATTTACTTTCAATTACTCAGCTTCTGATCCTGATGGAGATTCATTGGCCTATAAATTTGCGCCGGCATACGACGGTACACCCGGTAATTACACTGTAAGCACTAATCCCGATCCTGATCCCAGCCTTATTCCCACTTTACAACCCGTTTTAGTAAATTAATTCAAGTTTCCTATTTTAAACGATTGCTTTTACTTGAAAAGCTAAAACGAATAGTAATATTTTAAGTAAGAATCCATCTTTAGTGACTGCGTGAATAGAATGGGGTGTCATTTCTACAATTTCACTAATAGTGGTTTCTATACGTTTTCTCATGATATTCTTTATAAACCTCTGATAAGGTTTGTCTGCTCCTTTGCTGTTTGCCTTCCTGCATATCTTCAGCTCTATCAATTCTGTTTCTTTGTATAGCTCTTCCTTCCAGTTGGTATGCCGTGTAGGCACTGTCTCCAAATAAAGAGCTCTCTGGCGGCAGATCCATAAACATTTTCTGCAAGGCTTCTACATCATGTTCGCTACCAGGTGAAAAACAAATTTCAACCGGTATACCATTTTTGGTTGTAATCAACTGTACCTTTACCCCATAAAAATATTCCCTTTTA
>NZ_SCKY01000056.1:0-5139 GCF_004100315.1 Hydrotalea sp. AMD
TATTTTCGTTTTTCTTCGAAAGATGAAAACAAAGCCATTATTTATGATACCGCAGCATTATCGATCTTCTTTTCAACCATTTTATTTTCAGTAATACTTTGGATGAATCAGTCTGTTTTAGGAAATGTAACAGGGTTAAGTGGCTTTCCGGCGATTGTTCAACTAAGTATCATTGTAATCAGTTTAGATGCATTATCTACCATTCCATTTGCCAAATTGCGTCAGGAAGAAAGGCCATTGAAATTTGCATTTGTAAAAATCAGTGGCATTGTATTGAATATTTTAATTACCTGGTTTTTTATAGTGTATTGTCCGCAACAAATGCAGCATCCTAAAGGAAGTTGGGTAGTGTTGGTATTTAATCCTGAAACCAATCCTATAGTATATGTTGTATTTGCCAATGTGGTACAATCGGCAGTAACATTGCTGTTGTTGTCAAAAGAGATTGTTAAAATACAATTTAAGTTTAATGTTCGGTTGTGGAAACAAATGATGATATATGCCATGCCGTTAGTGATTGCAGGCATGGGTGGAATGATTAATGAAACCTTTGATAGATTAATGTTGCGTTGGTGGTTACCCGGTAGTGAAACATTTAGAGAAGAACAGGTGGGTATTTACAATGCCTGCTATAAATTATCGATTTTAATCACCTTGTTTATTCAGGCTTTTAGAATGGGTGCAGAACCATTTTTTTTTAAACAGGCCGAAAGCGAAAATCCGCAAAAGGTATATGCCCGGGTAATGAAATTTTTTGTAATCATTATTTCTGTAATGTTTTTAGTGGTAGCACTGTATTTGCCGGTATGGAAACATTTTATCGGTCCTAAGTATTGGGCAGGATTAAAAGTAGTACCCATTTTATTGTTTGCCAATATGTTTTTGGGCATTTATTATAACCTCAGTATTTGGTATAAGGTTACCAATAAAACCATGGCCGGTGCCTGGATAACATTAGCCGGCGCAGCCATCACTATTCTAATTAATTACATTTTTATTCCACATTATAGTTTTATGGCCTGTGCCTGGGCAACTTTTACCTGTTACGGAAGCATGATGATTATTAGTTATGTGTGGGGACAAAAAAAATATCGGGTGCCTTATGCCTGGAAGAAATTAATGGCATATATGGTGATTGCCGTTTTATTGTTTTTTCTGCATAACAGCATAACGGCATATATTACCAAAACTTTATTCAGCTATACTTTTGCCACTGCATTATTACTTGCTTTTGTTGTTTTTGTGTTAAGAATAGAACGCAGAGAAATGCAAAAGCTGCCGGTTATTGGCAAATGGATAGCTTAAGTAAATGTATCATTTACCATCACAGAGTCAATTCTTATATCTTTGTCGCTTTAAAATAAAATCAGTGAAAGCTAAACAAGTCATTATTCTGATAGCCGCCATCATTCTGGCCGATCAGGCTTTGAAATTTTATATAAAACTGCATTATTATGCGGGTGAGGAACACAATGTAATTGGTAGTTGGTTTCGCTTGCATTTTGTTGAAAATGAGGGAATGGCTTGGGGATGGAAATTTGGTGGAGGGTTTGGAAAAATTATTTTAACTTTATTTAGATTGGTTGCAGTAGTGTGGGGTACTTTTTTATTAAGAGATTTTATCAAAAAACAATACCATACTGGTTTTATAATTTGTGCAGCATTAATTTATGCCGGTGCATTGGGTAATTTGATTGATAGTATGTTTTATGGGCTGATATTTGATAACAGCGATGTGTTTTCACAAAATGTATCAAAATTAGTGCCTTTCGGTTCAGGCTATGCTCATTTTTTACATGGAAGGGTGGTAGATATGTTATACTTTCCTTTGGTGGATACCTATTATCCTAAATGGTTTCCTGTGTGGGGTGGTGAGCGATTTGAATTTTTTGAACCCGTATTTAATATTGCCGATGCTTCTATTTCGGTAGGTGTGATTATTTTGCTGCTTTTTCAAAATAAATTTTTCAACAAGAAACAGGATGCCCAGCAAAATACTGCTGCAACCGAAGAAGTAAAACCATTCCGAAATTAAATCTAAAATGGTTACTGAAAAACAAACAGTTTATAGTACCAGTTTTCTGCTCTGGAAGGGTTTGAAGGTATCAATTAAATCCTGCAACAATTGTTTTAGTACCCGTATACCATTCATTGAAAAGAGGTAGTATCATTTTTAATTTACTTTCCATTGTGTAATGGTAGAGTTATAAGGCATTACTGTTGTGCTGCCGGGTACTTCTATGGCAATGAGCCCAACTCCTTTCGCATAATAAAAAAAAGATGTTTGTGCCGTAGCATAGTTAATGGTAGGTGGTACCAGTGCCTGTATATCTAATTGCACTTTAATAACATTGGTAAAATTATTGCCATTATAGCTGGCTGTTAAACCACTGCCTAACAGTGTAAAATGGTATTTTACTTTAATGGTTTGATTGGCTACAATAGCAGTAACAATGGGAGAATCCCAACTCGTTCCTGCCGGTACCCCTGCTTTTAAAAAGGCATATTCTACCGGTCCTGATGAGTTGTCAGGATACAACAATCCATAGGTATAATAGGTATTGCCGCTTCTTCTATACAGTGCTGTATCACCTAAGCGATCAGTAAAAACGGCATACGATTGGCCCGTATTGGTAACAGTGTCTACAATTGGCAATACATGGGTAGTGATGGTGTTATTCAACTGGCTATCATTATACGTCCAGTAACTGCCAACGGTGGTAGGAAAATAATTGCCAATAACTGAAGTATTATAAGGTATGGTAAACTGGCAAACCGAACTGCCAAAAGTAACGGTGAAATTAGCGTCTATAGGTAAAATGGGCTTACCATAGCCTTTTAACTTAATAGTTTGAGTACCGGTTGATAAAACAATAGACGAATCATAAAACCAAAAGCCGTTTACGGTATCAGTAAAAATATAATATTTACCCGGCGAAATAATATTGGCTGTAACCACAATATAATTGCTATCTGTTAACACACTATCTACCAGGTAAGTACCATTTACATATACATTTTGGCAATTACCGGCCGTATCTTGCAGAGAGCCAATAGCGGTACCACTGTATCCTTTTCCGGTTTCAAAACTATACTCTTTGGTACATGCCATAAAAATAAAGAGTACGGTTATAAATGCCAAGCTATATTTCAGTAGTGCCTTCATGCGGTAAAATTAATGGTAAAGGTTAATGTATTGATAGTATTTATACTAATAACGCTGTTTGGTTCGTAAAATTTTTATGGTGCAATAATGCATCTACATTGGTTAAAGTAATATGGCTAATTTCTTCCAATGCTTCTTTTGTAAAAAACGCCTGATGTGCTGTTACCAATACATTTGGGAAAGCCATTAAACGTTGCAATGTATCATCGGTAATGATGTTTTCTGAGAGATCACGAAAAAATATATTTTCTTCCTGTTCATATACATCAATGCCTAAATAACCCAGGTGTTGTTGTTTTAGGGCTTCAATTACAGCATCTGTATCAATTAATCCGCCACGACTGGTATTAATTAACATGGCGCCTTTTTTCATCATTTGCAAAGTTGTCATGTTAATGAGGTGATGTGTTTGTGGCGTAAGCGGGCAGTGTAGTGAAATAATATCTGACTGTTCAAACACCTGAGCCAATGGCAGGTACGTTATGCCCGTTGTGGTGAATGATGGGTTGGTTTGTATATCATAAGCCAGTACCCGACAACCCATGCCCGTCATAATGGTGCAAAAAGCAGCTCCAATATGTCCTGTTCCAATTACCCCTACTGTTTTTTCTTTCATGGTAAAGCCAAGCAATCCGTTAATCGAAAAATTTTGTTCACGTACCCTGTTATAGGCTTTATGTGTTTTTCTGTTTAAGGTAAGAATCATGGCCAATGCATGTTCTGCCACTGCTTCAGGCGAATAGGCCGGTACCCTGCATACGCGTATTTGGTGTGCTTTTGCTGCTTCTAAATCAACGTTATTAAATCCGGCACAGCGCAGTGCAATTACTTTTACGCCTTTTTGTGCCAGCACTGCTATTACTGCTGCATTTACCTTATCGTTTACAAACACACAAATGGCATCGGTGGATTCTAAAGCCTGCACAATGTGTGGACCTAAATGCGTTTCAAAAAAAGTATATTCAAAACCATAATGGGTATTTCCTTTTATGAAAAATTCTTTATCGTAAGGTTGTGTAGAGAAAAAAGTAATTTTCATTCGGCTTTGTTTTTATAGAATGGATGCAAAAATGATGCTATTTATTTTCAGTATAAAGATAACGGTAGCTATTCAGACAATGGCCAAATGTGGAAAAACGGATATATCTTTTTGATAATTTCATGCCCAATCTTAAAATAAAGTACCCTGTGTACCGGGCCTGTTGAAATGTTGGGTGGATAAATGCCATTTTTCTGCATTCAGTCCATATTTGTGGTTGTAGGTGTTAAATTGCTGTTGCACCAAGGCAGCAATGGGGCCTTCGCCCCGCATTCTAATACCCCACCGGCTGTCATTTACTTTACCGCCATGTGCCTGTTCTATTAAATGCCACACTTTATTGGCCCTGTCGGAAAAATTTTTAAATAGCCAGTCATGAAATAGCGTGGCTATTGCACCATTCAGGCGTATAAATGTATAGGCCGAAAAGCTGGCACCTGCTGCTGCTGCCCGTTCCATAATACTTTGCATTTCGTGTTCATTTAAGCCGGGTATCATTGGCCCCAGCATTACACCCGCCCGTATGCCGGCCTTGCTCAATGTTTCAATAATACGCAAACGCTGCATCGCAGTAGTAGTTCGTGGCTCCATTACGCTGCGCAGTTGTTCGTTGAGTGAGGTAATGCTTACCAATACACTCACTAAATTTTTAGCAGCCATGTTTTTTAAAATATCAATATCGCGCAGTATGGCAGCGTTTTTGGTAATAATGCCTACCGGCTGGTTAAAAGCCTGGCAAACCTGTAGCAATTGCCGGGTAAGTTTAAATTTTTGTTCAGCCGGCTGGTAACAGTCGGTATTGCCGCTGAGTGAAATGGGCTGGCATTGCCAACCGGGTTTCATTAAAAATTTGCGTAACAGTTCGGGGGCATTTTGTTTCACCAATATTTTACTTTCAAAATCAATACCTGCGCTGTAGCCCCAATATTCATGC
>NZ_SCKY01000095.1:0-1044 GCF_004100315.1 Hydrotalea sp. AMD
ATGACGTATGGCCATCCAAACGAACGCTGGCCTTGGGCTTTAAATGAAGCCGACAGTAAGCCTTTTATAAAAAAAGCATTGGATTTAGGCATTAACTTTTTTGATACGGCTGATATTTATTCCTATGGTGCCAGCGAAACTGTGTTGGGCAAAGCTTTGAAAGAATATGGCCAGCGCCATCAATTGGTAATTGCTACAAAAGTATTTAACCCTATGAGTGCCAACCCCAATGATGGCGGCCTCTCCCGCAAACATATCATGCATTCTATAGATACCAGTTTAAAAAGATTACAAACTGATTATGTGGATTTGTATCAAATTCACCGTTGGGATTACCATACACCCATTGAAGAAACCATGGAAGCCCTGCACGATGTTGTAAAAGCCGGAAAGGCACGTTATATTGGCGCCTCTTCTATGTATACCTGGCAATTTGCCAAAGCATTGTACACGGCAGATCTGCATGGGTGGACCCGTTTTGTTTCCATGCAACCACATTACAATTTAATTTACAGAGAAGAAGAACGCGAAATGATTCCTTTATGCCGTGATCAAAAAATTGCGGTGATTCCCTGGTCGCCACTGGCTCGTGGATTACTTACCGGCAGAAGAACCAAAGAAAGAAAGGAAACCCTACGAGCACAAACAGATGAATATGGTAAAAAATTATATCAAAAAGACAGTGATTTTGATATTGTAAATCTTGTATCTGAGATAGCCACAGCAAAAGGATTGCCTCCTGCACAAATTGCTTTGGCATGGGTATTGAGCAAACCCGATATTACGGCCCCGATTATTGGCGCCAGCAAACCCGGGCATCTGGAAGATGCGGTGGCTGCTCTTTCTGTACAATTATCGCAGGAAGACATTAACCGATTGGAGGCACTGTATGAACCACATCCTGTTTTGGGCCATCAATAAATTGAATAATGCTGCTACCGATACTTTGCTCCGCTGGAGCATTTTTGTTATATGCAATTAATTTTTCAGTACTTCATCAAAAATTTCCCGCAACATAGAAAAATACAGTTCCAATTCTTTTTT
>NZ_SCKY01000057.1:0-5020 GCF_004100315.1 Hydrotalea sp. AMD
CTTTTGCCCTTCCACCAACAATTGTTATTTTTATGCAATGGCATTGGCATTCATCAGGCCTTTTATAAAACGTATAGTAATTGGTATTAACCTGCTGGTCATTTTTATTTACTTACTGGGCTGTTTAAGTCCGTGGGTAAACCCCGTATATTTTACCCCCATCAGCTTTATTGCCATTACCATGCCCTACCTGGCTTTAATCCTCATTTTTGCTGCTATTTTCTGGATTATCGTAAAGCCGAAATATGTGTGGATGCCGCTGCTGGCACTATTACTCAGCTATCAGCAAATACAGGTAATGTTTGCCGGTAACATAAAAGAAGGATTTTCAAAAACAAAACCTGCCGGCAGTTTGCGCATCATTAGCTGGAATGTGCAAAGCTTTAATGGCCTCAGTAAAAGCAAGGCTGCTAAACAACAGGTGCGTACCGATCTGGCCCTCACTATTCAAAAACTCAATGCCGATGTGGTTTGCATGCAGGAGTTTAACCATGCCGACAATGCCAATCCAACAGCTAATAATATTGGCTTGTTCGCTGATAGTTTTCCCTATCATTGCTTCTCGAAAGACTATCGCCGCAACAATCACTATCATTCAGGCTGTATCATCTTTTCCAAATACCCCATTATCCGTTCCGAACGCATCCCCTTTAAAACAGCCGAAAGCCTTATTTATGCCGATATTGTAAAAGGCTACGATACCATACGGGTTTTCACCACCCATTTGCAATCTTATAAATTTAACCAGGATGATTATGATGGCATGGAGAAAATTAAACAACAAAATGAAGAAGCACTGGCTGCCTCCAAAGGCATTATTCAAAAAATGCTACTGGCTTTTAGAAGAAGAACCGCACAGGCCATCATTGTAAAAAACAAATTGAACGAAAGCCCTTATCCTTATTTAATTTGTGGCGATTTTAATGATGTGCCCAACAGCTTTACTTATTTCCATATTCGTGAAAACATGCAGGATGCTTTTTTGGCAAAAGGTTTTGGCATTGGCCGCAGTTTTATTAGCCTTGCACCAACACTGCGTATTGACTATATTTTAACCGACCCTCATTTTGCCATCCGGCAATTTGATATGGTTGATGAAGACCTAAGCGATCATATTATGCTGGTAAGTGATGTGGCACTGAAAAAATAAAACCCCTTTCCCGCTTTATATTCCGTTTGCTGCTACTGCAACGATTGGCTACTTTTGCAGCCTGTAATTGAATAATGACCGCTATTTAAATATTTCTATGCCTTTACAATTGTACAATACCCTTACCCGCAAAAAAGAAGTGTTTACCCCCATTACGCCGGGACTCGTGGGCTTATATGTTTGTGGACCAACTGTTAGCGGCGAAAGCCATTTGGGCCATGCACGCCCTTATATTAGTTTCGATATTCTGTATCGCTATTTTTTACACTTAGGTTATAAAGTACGGTATGTACGCAATATTACCGATGCCGGTCATTTTGAAGAAGAAGGCCGCGCCGCAGAAGATAAAATTAGCAGTAAAGCTATGTTGGAAAAATTAGAACCCATGGAGCTGGTGCAGAAATACACCAACCTGTTTCATTGGGCCATGCAACAATTCAATACCCTGCCACCCAGTATAGAACCCACTGCTACCGGTCATATTGTAGAGCAAATTAATATGATTCAACAAATTATTGCCGATGGCTATGCTTATGTTGTAAATGGTTCGGTTTATTTTGATGTGGCAAAGTACAATACCGATTTTTCTAAAATTGGCCAACCCTATGGCATACTCAGTGGCAGAAATATTGAAGAACAGTTAGAAACTACCCGCCAATTAGAAAATCAGGACGAAAAAAGAAACAAAAACGATTTTGCGTTGTGGAAAAAGGCCCCGCCCGAACACATTATGCGCTGGACCAGCCCCTGGGGCGAGGGCTTTCCCGGTTGGCATATTGAATGTTCGGCCATGAGTACCAAATATTTGGGTAAACAATTTGATATACATGGCGGAGGGATGGATTTGGAGTTCCCGCACCATGAATGCGAAATTGCCCAAAGCTCGGTTTGCAACCATCAACCTCCTGCCCGTTATTGGGTGCACAATAACATGATTACCATTAATGGTAAAAAAATGGGTAAAAGCTATAACAACGTGATTAAATTGACCGAGTTGTTTAGTGGCAATCATCCCATTTTAGAACAGGCATACCATCCCATGACCATCCGTTTCTTTATCCTGCAATCACATTACCGCTCTACCCTCGATTTTAGCAATGAAGCCCTGCAGGCATCAGAAAAAGCATTAAAACGTTTGTGGGAAGCCTATTCTAATTTATTGGCATTATCCTTACCCGATAATGATGTAGCCGGAGATGTTGAGTTAGACAAAAAAGTGCAGGAACAAATAGATGAATTTTCTGTGTTTATGGACGATGACCTAAGCACTGCCAAAGTATTGGCCAATATGTTTGAGCTGGCACCTGTTATCAATGCCCTAAAAAACAAACAATTACCAGCCAATTGTTTAACATCGGCCACCCTACTGCGCTTACAACAACAAATGAAACTATTTTTAGAAGATATTTTCGGATTACAAAATCCAATACCCGCTTACAATGGCAAACTAAATCAGGTAATGGATTTATTGTTGCAACTACGCAAACAGGCCAAAGCAAAAAAAGATTTTGTAACCAGCGATACCATCCGGAATGAATTATTGGCCCTGGGCATTCAAATTAAAGATGAAAAAGATGGCTCCATGAGTTACAGCATACTTTAAGCTGGCCTATTCTTCCCGCTTTAATAAAATTATAACCCAACCTGCTTATTTTTATAAGTAGGTTTGTTTTTTAGCACACATCAAAATAGTGTTTATTTGCTATATTGCTTGTTTAAAAACCATGAGGCATTTTCTTATGCCTTTTTTGAATAGAAAGCAATTACATCTCGTCAAAATAAATTGTATTACATGAACAAAATGCTTGCTGTTTTAGGCTTTTGCACACTGCTTAGCTTTTCATCTTCTACAAAAGCACAGGTATTAGACTCTATGATGGATGTGTATGCCAACAGGTATCCTCAGGAAAAAATACATATTCAGTTCGATAAGGGAGCATACAATAAAGGCGAAACCATTTGGTATAAAGCCTATTTAATGACAGGCATTGACCTTTCGTTTATCAGCAAAAACTTTTATGTAGACTGGTATGATGCATCGGGCACCTTACTCATGCATTCTGTAGCACCGCTTTTTCAGGCCACCGCTTCGGGCTCGTTTGAAGTGCCGACCAATTACAGCGGAAAAACCCTGCAATTAAGGGCTTACACTCGTTGGATGCTGAATTTTGATACCGTTTTTTTGTATCAGCGTTCCATTCCCGTAATACAACCACAGGTTAAAGCCAATATTATCTTGCCGAAAACACAGGTATACCTGTTCCCCGAAGGAGGTAATCTGGTAGAAGGGCTGAATAGCCGCGTTGCCTTTAAAGCTACCGATCAGTTTGGCAATCCTGTATATATTAAAGGGGCCATTAAAAACAACCATCAGGCATTGGTAGATTCGTTTTTAACGGAACATGATGGCATGGGCAGCTTTTCAGTTGAACCCAAAGCCGGCGAAACCTATCAAATTAACTGGTTAGATGAAAATGGCCAAACCGGCACAACCGCATTACCTGCCGCATTACCCAACGGTGCCACCCTTTCTGTACAACCCGCCAGCGATAAAGCCATTGTATTTGTAGAGCGCACCGCCAAGGATGATCCTTTGTACAAAACCATGTATCTCATGGCGCAAATGAATCAGCAATTAGTGTACAAATCAAGAATTAATTTTTCGGCTAAAACCAGTGTAGTGGCCGATTTGCCTACGACAGAATTACCCACCGGCATTTTGCAAATTACATTGTTTAATGCCAACTGGCAGCCTGTGGCAGAAAGAATTGTTTTTGTGAATAATGAAAACTATATCTTCAACCCCCGCATCAGCACGCCATTGGTAAATTTAGATAAACGCGGAAAAAACACCATTGAGTTTTTTGTATCTGATACTGCTTTTGCCAATATGTCTATTGCCGTTACCGATGCCGATGTGCCGGTAGATGATAAACATTCTATTTACTCGGATTTTTTATTGAGTGATGATATTAAAGGCAAAGTACACAATCCGGCTTATTACTTTTCCAGCGATGCTGACAGTGTTACCCATCATTTAGATTTGGTGATGATGACCAATGGATGGCGCCGTTACAACTGGAGCGATTTGGCAGCACAAAAAGTACCCAATATTAAATTTCCCCCGGAAACCAACTATTTAAAAATAGAAGGTAAAGTGTATGGCAGTAATTATACCGGTGGCGAATCTTCTTTTTTAAATGTGATTGTACAAGGGAAAGACAGCAGTAAACAGTTTTTATTATTACCCGTGCATAAAGATGGTTCATTTGAACAGGATGGTGTTTTCTTTTACGATACCGTTAAACTGTTTTACATGCTCAATGGCAAACGCAGTGGCAATAGCGGTGCAGTAGTTAGTTTTTCAAACGGGTTATTTAACCTGCAACCCCGTTATGTAAACATCAGCAGCAGTTTAACCAACTGGACAGATAGTATGGCACTGCGCCGTATGCAATATTTTATGGAAGAACAGGAAAGGCTGCGCAAATTAATGGCCTCTGCAACGCTGCAGGAAGTAACTGTACGTGCTAAGGTAAAAAGTGCCTTACAGGTACTGGATGAAAAATATGCAACAGGCCTCTTCTCCGGCGGCGATAGTTATGGGTTTGATGTTATGGACGACCCTCGGGCCAATGGCGCATTAGATGTATTTACTTACCTGCAGGGGCAGGTAGCAGGCTTACAAATTAATTATGGCGGCGGAACGCCCACTTTAACCTGGCGGGGCAGCACACCCGATTTATATTTAGATGAAAGTCCGGCTCAGCCCGATATGATTCAAAGCCTACCCATTACAGATATTGCGTACATCAAAGTATTTCGCCCACCTTTCTTTGGCTCCATGGGCGGTGGCAGTGGTGGTGCCAT
>NZ_SCKY01000058.1:0-4840 GCF_004100315.1 Hydrotalea sp. AMD
GTATTAGTTGTACTTTTCTAATAATGAAAGTATTGTATCGTTTGCCCTTCCATTGTTTTGTTTCTGAACGCAAATCCTGTGTAGTCATTTCATACACCGTGCATCCATTAAATGCCGGTTGCTGAATCAGTTTAGCCGAAGTACGCAACCGGGAATACAGGGTATAGGTTACTAAAATGGGTTCGCCTACCACGCATTTGTTTTTACTGGCTTCCACCCGCACAAAAATATTTTTCTTCATTTTTTGCGCAGCATCTTCACCCGGAAACAAAATAGCATTACGTTCAATACCCGTAGTTTCCTCTTCTTCATCAGGTTCAAAAAAACCGCCCGGCATTTGTACTCCTGCCGCCTGTGGGGTATGATGGGCAGGTATTTGCTGTTGTACTATAATGGTAAGTGGCTGGCATTGTAATGTTGTGTTTTGAATGTGCAGGTTGGCAGCAGGTAATTGTAGTTGGCCTGTTTTTAATGGCTGCAACAAAAAAATAAAACTACTTTCAGAATGATAGGTACCATTGGCATATACCTGTTGCGTCTGAAAACCGGGGCCTGCAATCATTTTCCAGTTGTTGAAATCAGGTGCTTCTAAATCGTTCATCTCCGCTAAACCGGCATAGGTATAACTTACCTGCAGGGTTTCTTTTAATCCAATAGTGGTATAAGTGGTATTAATTTTAAAATTGCTTTGTGCAATAATAGAAACGCCGGGCAGTGTCAATAAACCAATGAGTAAATAATATTTTAACAAATGAAACATAGCTGCTAAACAAAAATAAAGCCTTACGGGTATGCTTTCACTAAAATCTGGTTAATATGGGGTTAAATCATATGGCACAATGATGTATGTTTGTTGAAAATATTGGCGCATGAATGTTGAAAGTTTGGTTGAATTTTTAGAACCTGTACCCATTGATATCATTGCGAATGAACAAACGTATTTAGATTCACAAATTGGTGGACAGGTAGATATGTATGTTGCCGATGCTACTTTTCCCGATGTAGAAGCCGCCGATGTGGTATTGGTGGGTTGTAATGATATGCGTGGAGCCAGTATTCATAGCCACTCATCCGGTGCCGATGCGGTTCGCGAAGCATTTTATCAATTGTTTTATTGGCATAAAGAAATAAAAATTGCCGACCTCGGTACAGTAAAGCGTGGCGCCACTTTGGTCGATTCGTATGCTGCATTAAAAACTGTAGTGCTTGAGTTAATGGCAAAAGGGAAAAAAGTAATGGTGATCGGCGGTTCGCACGACCAAACTTTAGCCTTATATCAGGCCTTTGCCGATATGCAAAAAATTATTGACGTGGTTTGTGTAGATGCGGTGATTGACTTAAATATGGATAGCCCTGCCCCAGCCGACCAATTTTTAATACAAATGTTAACGGCCGAACCCAATTTTCTAAAACATTATAACCATCTTGGCTTTCAGAGTTATTTAACGCACCCCAATATGCTGCAAACCATCGATAAATTGCGGTTCGATTGTGTGCGGGTAGGTGTGGTGAAAGAAAATATAGAAGAAGTAGAACCAGCAATTCGCAATGCACAATTGTTCAGCTTCGATATGTCGGCTATTCAGCATGCACATGCACCGGCCAATTGGTTAACCCCTAATGGTTTTACCGGCGAAGAAGCCTGTAAACTTATGCAGTTTGCAGGAATGAGTCATACCGTGCAGGTAATGGGTATTTTTGGTTATAATGTAGAACAAGATACCCATCATCTTACCGCTAAACAAATAGCACACATGTTATGGTATATGTTGGATGGGATGCTGAAAAGCAGGCAGGAAGCCCGGTTTGAAGAAAAAGAACACTTTAATTCTTTTCACTTAGCCTTTGCAGAATTTGATACCGTGTTTATGCAAAGCAAAAAAACAGGCCGTTGGTGGATGCAGACTTTTGATGGCAAATTTATTCCCTGCAGTAAAATGGATTATATTATTGCCTGCACCGATGAAATACCCGAACGCTGGTTACGTTATGCGGAACGCTTATAAAATGCAATCATGGAAATAAAAGATGCACTGCTCCAAAAGCTTCAATCTTTGTTGATTATTTTTTTTGCTGTTATTGGTTTTACTGCTTGTATTACCCATAAAAAAATACAGGCATCTCCCACCCATGCGGCAGCAGATATTCAGCAAACCATCATTACACAAACGGCTAATCCGTTAGATAGTTTGTTAAATAATCCGGCACTGAAAGGCGCTCAGGCAGGTATTTGTATTGCTCCGGCTGATAGTGGTAATTATTGGTTGCAATACCAGGCCGATAAATATTTTATTCCAGCCAGTAACATGAAATTGTTCACCTGTTATGCCGCTATGCAATATCTGGGTGATAGCTTAACCGCCTTGCGGTATGTAGATAAAGGCAATGGCACTGTTGAGGTAGAGCCTAATGGCGACCCCTCTTTCCTTGTCTCCGATTTTGCCGTTCAGCCCGTATTTCAGTTTTTACAACAACAAAAAAATATCCTGATTACCACTGCTAACTGGAAAGATGAGCCATTAGGCGCCGGCTGGGCATGGGATGATTATACCGAAGATTATATGGCAGAACGTTCTGCTATGCCCGTTTACGGCAATGTGGCTAAGTTTACTTACGGAGGAGTAATGCCTGCCTGTTTTGAAAATAAGATCAATAATCCCTATCAAATCCGTTCTCGTTTCTATGCCATTAAAAGAGGCATTGGCAATAACAACTTCGAGATGATACCTTCCGGAAGGGAAATCAAAAGTATTCAGGTACCATTTTTTACGGCACAAAACGGGTTACTCGCACAGCTCTTAACCGATACCCTGCATGTGCCGGTATCAGAAAGTAATTTTACACTCAACCGCCTCCTGCCCGATGTGCAACGCATCCATTCCCAACCCACCGATTCACTGCTCAAAATCATGATGCATAGAAGCGATAATTTTTTTGCTGAGCAAAGTTTATTAATGGTGGGTAATGAATTATTGGGCGAAATGAATGACAAAAAAATTATTAATCATTTATTGCAAACCGATTTTGCCAACCTGCCCCAAAAACCCAAATGGGTAGATGGCAGCGGCTTAAGCCGTTATAACTTAGTTACACCTGCCGACCTAGTTACTGTTTTACAGAAAATGAAAAGCAGTTTTGGTATGGCACGGCTCTCAGCTATTTTACCTTCCGCCAATGCGGGTACGCTAAGTGGATATTATAAACCCTTTGCCGGCAATTTATTGGCCAAAACAGGAACGCTCAGCAACCATGTGTCCATTAGCGGCTATGTAACTACCGCGTCCGGAAAACCCATTGTATTTTCGGTATTGGTGAATAATCATGTAAGCAGTGCCGCTGCGGTTAGAAGGGCAGTAGAAAGCTATCTGACTGCTTATATTCGTTCCCATTAACAAAATAAACGTGTCTATATGGTGGTGGAAAAAGCTTAAATAAGGCTTTATTATGCCAACCTGTTGTACAGATTATCCCAACATAAGCCCCATTATATTAGAGCGGCTTGTAACCGGCTTATCTAAAAATTGGAAAGCGTTTTCTATGTTGCAGTAATGCTGATTTTTGGCTGCCTATTTTGCAAAGGATAAATAGGCTAACCTACAGTTGTTTGAAAGAATGTGTTGCAATGGATGAATGAACCCGGAACAGGCATTGCATGATTGACAAGTTGGTGTATGAAGTAGCGGACGAAGATTTGGCGTTGAAAGCTTTGCAAGTAGCCGGGGCAAAGGTAAAATATCAGAAAAGTAATAAAAAGAATTTATGAAAGATATTCAAGGAACATCAAATAAAACTTACCGCCAATTAATGGGCAATGGGTTGCGTTATGAAATCCCAAAATTTCAACGTGATTACACTTGGGAAGCGGAACATTGGGATGACTTATGACAAGATATTAGAGCCTTATTATCAAACGAGGACAATGAGCATTATATGGGTTATTTAGTGCTTCAAACCTCTGATAACAAAGAATAGAGACTGACAGACAAAGTTTCATTACACCATAACCTGTATTTAAAGTTAGAAAGAATGACCGGCAAAGATGCTGCCTCACACCTCCCCGGTCAGTAAGCATAACGCTTTACAGTTAATATAAAATTCTTAACAAGCGAATAAAACACTACCAATGCTTATGTACACTTACAACACTTCTATTTCCCTCAACTCTTCCCAAACATGCGGTCTAAATAATCTTCTTTAAATTCTAAAAATGTAGGGCTGCCATTAACGGTATAATTCGGCGTTTCGCATTGCAATAAATCGTAGATGAGTTGTTGCATTTCTTGTTGCCCCAATGCCTTCCCCGCTTTAATGGCCTGCTGGCGGCACATGCAGCGTACTAATTTTTCGCGTTTACTGAATTTAATATCGCTGCTAAAATGTTTAAACTGTTCAATCAGTAATTCAATGGCTCTTTTTTCATTGCCCTGTAACACATCGGCCGGTGTGCCTTGTATTACAAAAGTGTTGTTGCCAAAGGCTTCTAACTGAAAACCTAGTTTAGCTAATTCGGGCAATAAATCGGCTAGTAATGCGGCATCGGCAGCCGATAATTCTACAGTAGAAGGGAACAAACTTTTTTGTGCGGCTACCGGTTTTACGTGCAAAGCAGCCTGGTATTTTTCATACAATACCCGTTCATGTGCCAATTGCTGGTGCAATAACACAAAGCCGCTGGTGGTGGGTGCAATGATATAGGTTTGGTGCAATTGCAACAAGGGTGCATCGGGCAGTAAGGTAAATATTGTTTTCTTTTCTGCAGCCGGTTGCCAAAGTGGTGCGTCAATACCCAATATTTCTGATGAATTTGCTGCAGCGGGTTTTTCAAAAAATGAACGCCAGT
>NZ_SCKY01000096.1:0-974 GCF_004100315.1 Hydrotalea sp. AMD
AAGGGATTTTAGATAATTGTAAGGATGTGGAATTTGATTCATCAATCTTTCCACTACATCATTAAATAGCCACTTACGCATATTCCTTTTATTAAATCGATATTCATATTCATCACTATAAGCAAACAAATATTCACTCGAACATTGATGATGTGTTCCTCTCAGCCAATTTTTGAACTGCATAATCTGTTTGTGCAGTTCTTCCATCGCAGTTCCTTTTTTAGAATATTCGATGCTAATATTTTTCATTTGTTTAGCTAATTTTTTATACGAATGATAAGCATCTGTTTTTATTTGGGCTTCCGATGATACATTATCTTTTATCGCATACTTCAATTCTTCGGATTTAAAACTTTCTATTGGCTGTAATGCAATATTCCCTGTTCGACCATCAGCTAATATCTCAACTGCCACAAACATTGCATCTTTCGTTTTGGTACTTCTCCCTTTGTCGGTAGAATAGCCGCCAATAAGGGTTTCGTCTACTTCAACATCACCTTTCAATTTATCTTCTTTATCCTTCTTCATTACTGCCTGTAGCTTCCTTTTAAATAACCATGCCGTTTTTTGTTGTACACCAACCTCATTGCCCAGTTCTATCGTCGACATCCCTTTTTTCTTCGCTGTTAATCTGAATACCATGTGAAAGGCTTTCAGTATCGGCATCTTTATTCCATGAAAAACAGTGTTAGCTGTAACACTTTCATCGTAGCCACAACTGCGGCAACGACGATAGTAATATGTACGGCCTTTATAACTCTGATCGCATCCACATTTACTACATTGATACTGCTTGCCCCATTTGATCTCCAACAGATAATTGTAGCAATCTTCATTTGTTTTGAACCGTTTGCCAAACTCAATTGCATTAACCCCTTTGAACATAACTAAATATTTTAGACCTCAATTTACTAATTTATTTAGTTATTTCACCCCCCTATCTCTTATTTGTAAATGTTCTACCTAATCCTATA
>NZ_SCKY01000059.1:0-4704 GCF_004100315.1 Hydrotalea sp. AMD
GGAACGTAGGGAACCGAATACTGGAACGTAGGGAACCGAATACTGGAACGTAGGGAACCGAATACTGGAACGTAGGGAACCGAATACTGGAACGTAGGGAACCGAATACTGGAACGTAGGGAACCGACTTTTTTTACAAACCCAGTACTGAAGCGGCTTTCAAGGCATTTTTTCTTCGGTAAAAGGTTTTAAAAGAATATAAAAGAAAGTACTTATCTACGTAGTGATCGGAAATCCGTCTACAAAAAGGAGTTCGCTTAGCTAACGCTTCGCTCACTAAGAATTGGTTAGGGGGAAGTCTCCCCCTAACCCCCTCTAAAAAAATTCTGAGCCGGAATCTCTCTACATTTCCTTAACCTCTTGATTTATTCAATCTCCTTAAAACCCCTGGGGGCGCTGCCCCCAGCCCCCCGCACTCGCCGTGAGGCAGGGGTGATAGGCGAAAAAACGCCTATCACCCCTAGCCAAAGCGTATATCGCCTCCACCCTGTCAATGACTACTCGCCGCTAGCGCGGCTGCGTTCCTCATTGACAGGCTTTCGGCTACTAAAATCATCAAGACAGGGTAAAGTTTTAGTTTTAATCGGCTTTAAAGCCAGAAATAAGCCTCTTCTAGGCTCTTTCTTCATTAAGTCGACAAATCCCTTAGGGTAAGAGGTAAAAATCGATTTAAAGTGCCTTATTCGCAGTTTTTGAATCAGCCTTCTTTTATCAACCTTTTCTCGACTACAAAACCTAACTTTTACCTACCCATGACCTAGCCCATCTTTCCAAAAGTTTTTCCAACAAGCCTTGTGTTCCCTTTGTCTCTTCTTTCCTTGTTCTTAACAACAAAAACAATCTTTGCCTTCTCTGCTTCTCGTTCTCATCAAACAGCCAGGGTTTGTTTTCCTCGTAGTGTCTTATTGATTCCTCGCTGTATACCTTTTGCTTTTTCCTCCCTATCTCCGCTGCTGGTGGCGGAAAATCTTCTCCCTTGATCAGTTTGTGAATGCCTGCTCTCGTATAACTCCAGCGCGCGCTTAAGTCCGATACTGATAACAGTTTCATCTCTAAAATCTCCACAAAATGAATTCTCTTTAATTTCAGATCACAGCGTTGACGTCAGTCAACGTGTAAGTGCGCATCTTGGCTTTTTGCCAAGATGACTCTAGGTACTTTTTCTTTTTTCATGGTTAGAAAATTTATCCTCGCGGTATAATTCAGGTAACAAAAAAACTTAATTTCTTCTCTAGGCTTCAAGACAAATATGGAAAAATCTAAAACTGTTCAGATACTCATTACCCTAACTTCCCAGCATCTCAGTAAGCTCGTTCAGGATAATAACTCTATGAATGCCTGGCTCTTAGGCGAAGAAATTGCTAGGCGATTGAAGCAAAACCCTTCCACCTCTATTGCCCTCAACCTCGGCGATATCTTCACCAAGTACAACGTTTAATCAATCCTGGGCAACACTAAGTGAGCCTCGTCCGTAGGGTCACAGGCAGCCAAGAAGAAAAAAAACCAACTTTTCACCGGCGGATCATCGCCATAAAAAAAGCCAAAGATTAACAAAGCCTGTCAGAATGCAGGCTTGTGAGCAGCCGACTGGCCGCGTCACTGCGCTAAACCCATTCGCAGTGACGCGGGAGACATAGAAGCTATGGTAATAAAACGTAGCACTAAAGGAGGGCTTTTGAGGTATACATAGTAATTACTGTAATAATAGATAATTATCGTAATTATGAATAAATTACATTTGGCCGCCTTGTATTGTTCCACGGCTGATGTTCCACAACCAACCGCATCACCTAACCTGTCCTCTACTAACCACCTCGGCGTACTATATCCGCCAGGGCGGTTGCATGAACACTTTTTGACCAGATTTTATCTGTAAAATTAACCGTTTTACTGATGAACTGAAAAAAATTTTCTGCTAAAAATATTAATTTTTATGAATTGAAAATTTCATTTACAAGAATTTTGTAAATTTTTAACTGGTAATAACTAAAACTCTAGCATTTAAAGTTACATTTCTTCTGGTCAAAAAGTGTTCATGCAACCGCCCTGCTATATCCGCTAACCTCGTGTCTTCTTAGGCTGTCTTTCGCTAAAAGTGACGTAGTAATGCTCAAAACCGCGCCAGAAGTGGATCCTTCTCCAAAAAACTCATTACGTCACTGCGGAAAAAACAGCAGTGACGTAATGAGTTTTGACGAAAAGTCAGCCTGATAATACTTAACTTTATTGTTTAAAAAATGCTAGATTTAAAAATAAGGTTTCAAATAACTGGTTAGGGTTAAATATGCAAAACTTTACTGCTGTCTTTGAATCCGCTGAAGAGGGCGGTTATGTCTGCTGGATTGAAGAAATACCTGGCGCTATGAGCCAAGGCGAAAATATTGTTGAGGCTAAAGCTAATTTGCTTGATGCTTTAAAGCTTTTGATGGAAGCTAACCGTGAGCTGGCTGAAGAAAATTTCCAAGGGCGAAATATTACCCGTGAAATGATACCAATTGCAGATATATAAATAATGCGCCTAATAGACTTTGATAGGCACCTTAAAACTCGTGGCTGCTCAATCATACGACAAGGCGGAAATCATACGATCTATTTTAACCCAGAAAACCGAAAAACTACCGCAGTACCAAGGCATCGAGAAATTAAAAATGTTTTAGTTAAAGCAATATGTAAACAGCTAGAAATTGCTTCTCCCTTTAACTAATCTCTGGTATTAGCCAGTTTCTGGCATACCGTCAAATGTCCAAAAAACGGTGATTTTAAAACAAAGTGCAAGAATTATTTTTATCACTATCACTTTGTGCTCTTAGTACTTTTAAAGAGTTATCTAAAGCAATATGTCGATCAATTTTAGTTAATTCATCAGTATCAGAAAATAATTTGGCAGTTTCTCTATACGCTTTAGATACTTCCACGGCAATTTTTTTTTCTTCCAAGGCAAGTCTCTTTTCTTCCAATGTATGATCTGTTGAGTATTTGCCGAAATAATAACCAACAGCAAAGCCTAAGCTAAATAAACCTAAAGTTGCTAGTTTTTGTGAATCAGAGATTTTCTCTATCATAAATTTCTCAATATTTAACTTCATACTTGAATAGCTAATCTAACAGGGATGCCAATAAGAATCTACCTGTCTTATGCGGATGCAACAGATTTATTGGCTTTCAGCCCACTGCCTAAGTGCGCGCTTACACGTTGCTGCGCAACGTAGCGCGAAAAGTACTAAACGCTGAGGTTGATTTTCAGAATGAAATAGCATCAAATGAGCGTACCGCCAAGGTGTTGTAGCACCTCAACGGTACTAACCACAACCAACCTGATATGGAGGCTGATCATGGCTAAGCAAAGCTTAGAACATTCCTTGAACCCTGCAAAATATTCTTTTCGATCCTGCGAAAATCTTAGCGACAAGCTAGCAAGTGCTTATGCTTTGTCTCATGTGTCGCTACTATCTCCAGCAAACTTTGCTGATTGTGATCCCGCAATTATCGAGGCTTATCTCAAGATGATGGGCGATTGTATTTATGAATCTAAGCAAATGTTTGATGGAATATGGAAAAGTTTAAAAGATAAAAATATTTTTGAGGTTGAGGATGTTCAGGAATAGCTAGCTTTACGACCATTAACTGGAAGCGTGAAGTTAGTTTCGTTGATTAGCTTTGCGCTTTCTGCTTAATGGCTTTTTGCTAAATTTAAGGATTGTCATGGAAACGATAGAGCAACATTTAGAGAGTATTAAGAAAAGCATGAGACAGAAAATTGAGAATAGTCCAGTTGCTATGGAGGCAAAAGAATTAGCTAAAAGTCCTTTAGAATTAACTAAATATCGAAATGAAAGAAATTTGATGCTTTACCCTTTTTGTTCAACATCCAAGCGTAAAAGATTAAAAACAATAGAATACAAATCTTCTGATGCTAAAAGATGGCTACAGGTTACAGCTAATCATGAATTTGGCATGGCTAAAATTTGGGATTTCGATGTTTTGCGGTTTGCTTTATCAAAGGCTGGAGAGATAGCTATGTCTTTGGGTTACTTTCCTGCTTCTATTGAGTTTACGGCTTATGAGTGCTTAAAAGGGATAGGAAGAAATACGAAGGGGATGGCTAGTTATGCCTGGCTAGAAAAAGCTCTTCAAAGGCTTTTAGGAACAACTTATCGCGGTAATATTTTTCGAGATAATGAAAAAATAGTGGATGGTTTTAAACTAATTAGTTTTCAGTACCTTAAAAAAGAAGATGGCACAATAGAAGGGATGAAAATCAGTTTTGATGAGAGATTGATTGAATCAGTAAGATACAACAAAGGCCTACTAGCTATTGATGCAGAAGTTCTTCATGAAGAATCTGGAATAAAAAAGAGATTACTTGAGCTTATTAAAGTTAGCAAAGGAAATGATAAAGAATGGACTGTAGGATTGGAAAGGTTAGCTGCAATGTGTGCACATGATGGGTCATTAAAAAGATTTAAGTTTGAACTTAAATCTTATCAACTTCCATGGAAAATAAAGTTTTCAAAAAAGATAAATGGGAAAGATAACGTAATCTTTTTTGACTAGACCAATGAAAGGAACCGAATACTGGAACGTAGGGAACCGAATACTGGAACGTAGGGAACCGAATACTGGAACGTAGGGAACCGAATACTGGAACGTAGGGAACCGAATACTGGAACGTAGGGAACCGAATACTGGAACGTAGGGAACCGA
>NZ_SCKY01000060.1:0-4601 GCF_004100315.1 Hydrotalea sp. AMD
TTTAATGGCGAAGTAAGAAAGATGATGATTATACTTTCTAAAGCCACCCTTGAAAATGTGTATGCCGCCTTTGTGTTAGCCAATGGTGCCCGTATGGAAGGCATAGAAGCAGAAATGTTTTTTACTTTTTTTGGTTTAGAAGCCATTCACAAAGGCAAATTAGAACATTTACATACTGCCACTGTTGGAAACCCGGCCCTGCACATGCCTACCCTATTAGGCGGATTACCCGGCGTGGAAGCATTGGCCACCAGTATGATGAAAAAGGAAATGGAAAAAATTGATATGCCCGATGTATTAGAATTTCTTGATATTCTAAAAGCCTCCGGCGTTAAGCTTTGGGCTTGTAAATTAGCCATGGAAATGTTTCATTACAAAAAAGAAGACATGTACGATGATTTAGATGGCGTTATTACCGTTGGCGATTTTTACAAGCAAGGCTCCGGCTTAGGCACCCACATGCTTTTTGTATAACTAGTTGGCAAGCAATCTTTAATGATACTGACCGATTATTTCTATAATCGGTCAGTTTTTTATATCGCAACTAAAAGCCAACTTCCTATTTTCTTCCATTTCCAAATACCTCATCTTAAGGCAGCCTGCTAAGTAAAAGTGTATAAGTTTATAAATACCCTTTATCTTTCAAATAAGCAACCCATTTTTGATATCCCCCACCGGTAGCGGTTAAGTGCAACCCATCGGCGGTATATTTTGCATTGAGCCTTCCCTTTTCATCAGTAAACAAATCATGAATATTGATAAAAGGTACTTTTAATTGTGCCGCCATTTTTTGAATGAGTTGATTGGTATGCACAATATGGCTTTGTTTATCATAATGCTGGGGAAAGTTAACTACATCGGGATTTACAGGCATAATACTTTCCACATACACTTTTGCATCCGGGCTTCCTGCTTGTATGCGCCGCACAATTTTACCAATGTTATCGGCAATAACGGCATCGGGAATATCTTTCCCAATATCATTAATACCAATTAGTAAAAACACTTTTGAAGGTTGGCGGGCAATTACATCCTCTAACCGCTTTAAAACGCCATAAGTAATATCGCCACCAATACCCCTGTTAATCACCGTTGAATCATTTAACAGTATTTCCCAGTTACCCATTTCGGTAATGCTATTACCCAAAAACATGATTTTGCCTTTTACAATAGGCTCTTTTGCAAATGCAGCCATACGAACGGCATAATGTTCGGGTATAAAGCCCGTAGTATCAAACAAATGCTGGTTGGTTACTTGTGCCTGCATTCCCAATGGCCATAGCATACATCCAAATATAAAATACCTCAGCGCTTTCATGTGTTGTTGTTTTTAAGTGGTTAAACTGAATATATTTACCCTAATGCCTATTATGCAAACAGTTACCTGCAATGCTGATGTATTGCATGGTTGTGTTGAATATAAAATCAGGGAAAATGGGCAGTATAATGAATGAGTATATTTCCGATTACCGCTGTGTGAATATACAACGCTGAAAAGACGAAAACAAATATTTTTTTAGTTTATATTTTGAAATAAGCCGGACTCAAGATTCTGTTGGTTTATGAAGTTCTTTAGTCTTTGGGTGTTGGGTATTAGATATTCACAGCAATGGAATGCCGTTATCACATGTTTACCCGTATTATTTACGCCTGTCTTTCTTAACCACAAAGCCCACAGAGGATTTTACACAAAGGGCACAGAGAGATGGGTGGCTGGTCTTTAGGTAGTTGGTCTTTGGGTGTTAGTGATATTCATTCGTGTCTATCCGCGTCATTTGTGGCTACTTATCATTTTGAGGTGTGTACTACAAAGCATTCTTTGTGAGCTTTTGAAATTTAAACTACCGGTTGGTGGGGGCACCAACCGGAATTAATTGGTGATTAAGTGATTGGTTATGCGAGTCCATTTGTGGCTACAAACCATTTTGTAGTTTAAATTACTGTGCATTCTTTGTGAGCTTTGCAAATTCGCCATCTGCCTTAATGGTTACCTCATCACTAATCATTGCCGATGGGTATTTGGTACCAATATTAAAATCGGTACGATTAATGGTACCGGTAAGTTTAAAACCCGCATCGTCTTTTTTTGTCATAGGGTTCACAATGGTACCACGATACACCAAATTCATGGTAACGGGATTAGTGATACCATGCATGGTTAGGTTGCCGGTTAATTTATAATGGTTATTGCCAACAGGTTGAATGGCGGTACTTTTAAAAGTAATTACAGGAAATTTAGCCACATCAAAAAAGTTGGGACTTTTCAGGTCGTTATCACGCATTTCTACTTCAGTATTAATAGATGCGGCCTCGGCAGTTAAACTAAATACAGCATCACTAAAATCGGGTTTTGATGCTTGTATGGTTACGTCGAAATTTTTAAATAAGCCATCTACATCCGATACCATTAAATGGGTAACGGTAAAAGTGAGTTTAGAATGTGCTTTATCATTCTTCCAGGTTGTTTGTGCAAAAGCTGCTGTTTGCATAAAAAGTAAAGCAGCTACGAATAATTGTTTCATTTTATTTGTTTTGGTGATAAAAAATTGATTTGTGATTATTCGATACTACCACACCACCTCAACACTTTGCTTAAAATAAGATAGCAATGGGTATACGTTATATTCATCCGGCAAAATTAGCGGAATGGTATGCGCCGGTACAATGATATAACGCAATAAAAAGCATTGATTTGAATCAAGCTATTGATGTTGTATAAAATTTTATTTACCGTTGGTTATTCTTCGGCGTACCCTGCTCAGGGTTTCGGGTGTAATGCCCAGATAAGAGGCAATCATGTGTTGTGGCACTCGTTTAGCAATAGCGGGGTATTGTTGTATAAACTTTTGATATCGTTCTTCCACCGTTAAATGGGGTATGGCATTTAATCTTCTTTGTAGTGCAATGTAGGCATTGGTAATTATTTCCAGCATCAGGGTTTGGTATTTGGGGCATTGTTGCAGCAAAGCATCGTTGGCCGATTTACTAATTAATACCAATTCCGCATCTTCAATGGCATCAATATTATAAATAGCCGGTTCGCCGGAAAATAAGCTATATAAATCTGAAATGAACCAGCCTTCAATGGCAAACTGAACAATATGTTCACCGCCATTACCATCAACCGAATAAGAACGTAATACCCCTTTTTCTACAAATGCGGTGTATTTACATTCATCTCCTTCTTGCAACAAGTATTGCTTTTTGCGCAATTTTTTAAAGGCCAAATGGCTTTTAATCAATTCCTCTTCCACTTTGGTGAGCGGTATTTTTTTGTTCAGGTGCTGAAAATATATTTTGTACATGAGGTTATTAACGATTATTTTTTGACAACATTACATCAAGCCACTTTTCAGTCAATCATTTCAACTTTAGCAAAATAATCGTTATTTTGCAAGGTGGACAAAATTGGTTACATAGAAATAAGAATTACCGGTTCAAAAGGCAATTTGGATTTATCACCTGATAATTTCGACATTAGGGATATTATTTCTATTCTTGAAGATGCCCCGAGAACCTCCTTTATCCCGGTGATAAAAAGGACCGCCCCCTAATTAGTTATAACATTGAGCGAGGCTCTGTTAAACATATTCTAAAGACTTCAATGCAATATATCATCGGATTTAATGCAATTATCGGTCAGGTAAGTTTTGCTCAAAATATTGACTTTCTTGATTTATCAACAGCTAAAGCTTTTGAAAATATTCAGTACATGGCCTCAAAACGAGATTATGTATTTAACATTAAAACCTCTATAGAAAACTCTAATGAAATTAGAATTGATCGTACAACCAATTTTAAAAAAACCGAAGCAATTTGGGCAGATGCTGAATTTTACTTTTATGGTAAAATGACTAACGCCGGTGGCAAAGACAAAGCAAACATTCATATTTATACCAATGAGTTAGGAACAGTTAGAGTGCAAACCCCCATCAGCTTTTTAGAAAAATACGAGGATAATATCTTATATAAAACATTAGGTATTAGAGCAACCGGTAAACAACATTCTATACAGGCGAAATTGATACCTCTACGCTTAAATTCATTGAATTGGTGGATTACTTCCCTAAATATGATGAAGCATACTTGAAAGGGCTCCGTGATAAAGCAAAAAAGAATTGGCTGGATAAGATTGATGCAGATTCATGGCTAAAAAATATAAGAGGAGGTTATGACGCATAAATCCATCCATTTTGCTTGATACAAGTTTTTTTCTTCGCTTTCTGGATGAGCTTAGCCCTTTGTTTAGAAATGCAGACGTATATTTTAGATATTTTCTTGAAAAAGAAATCGCAATGTTTATTTCCACAATCTCTATTGCAGAATATTGCGTTGGAGGTGAGGTACATGAACTGCCTTTAAGAAATTTACAAATTTTGCCATTCAATCTGGATCATTCAAAACAAACAGGGGAATTTGCCAAAATAATTTTTCGAAATAAAGGAAAATTAAAATTGAATGAGCGAAATATAATTAACCCAAGTTTCCTAAAATAGAAGCATTTGAAATAGGAATAATTTTGAGTTGCGAAAACAAAACTTCTACTCAAATGCTTCAGGACAAAGTTATTGGAATTTACTGTTTAGTGGATGATATATTGA